>JAFZIB010000048.1 GCA_017554545.1 Clostridia bacterium | reverse complement strand
CAATGGTTGGCAAGTAATAATTCTAAGATGTTTTTACGATATTTTCTTAATTTTTCGGTGTTGGTTTTAATGTTCATACCTTCTCTGGGAGGAATTGAACAAGCAGCGTCGAAGCCACCCCATTCGTTTTCTACCATACACATACGGCAAGCGCCGTAAACGGAAAGTTCGCTATAGTAACAGAAGGTGGGCATTTGGATACCGGTTTTTCTAATAACTTCTAATAAGTTCTTTTCGCCGTTAATCTCTACGGGAATACCGTCAATAGTCATATATTTTTTGTTTTCCATCTTCTTAAATCTCCTTAATTGCTTTGAACGCGCAAGAATCTACACAACTACCGCACTTAATACATTTGCTTTGGTCGATAACGAAAGGTTCTTTAATCTTACCGCTGATTGCACCAACGGGACAAATTCTAGAACATTTTGAACAACCCTTACAAAGTTCGGGGTCAATAACGATAGATTTGAGTTTTTGACATTCGCCAGCGGGGCATTTCTTGTCGTAGATGTGGGCTTCGTATTCGTTTCTAAAATACTTAATGGTCGAAAGTACGGGACCTGCGGCGGTCTTACCTAAACCGCAAAGCGCCATATCCGAAATCATTTCGCCGAGTTCTTGCAACAATTCGATATCGCCGTCGCGACCTTCGCCTGCAACTATGCGCTCTAAAATCTCTAGCATACGACGAGTGCCTTCTCTACAAGGAACGCACTTACCGCAAGATTCGTTTTGCGTAAAGTTCATAAAGAAACGAGCAACTTCTACCATACAGGTCTTTTCGTCCATAACTACTAGACCACCTGAACCGATAATTGCGCCTGCTTTTTTGAGTGAGTCGAAGTCGAGAGGTAAATCTAAATGTTCTTCAGTTAAGCAACCACCTGAAGGTCCACCGATTTGAACTGCCTTAAACTTACCACCGTCACGCATACCGCCACCGATATCGAAGATAACTTCTCTTAAAGTTGTTCCCATAGGAACTTCGATTAGACCTGCGTTCTTAATGTTACCGGTTAATGCGAAAGTTTTCGTTCCGGGGCTCTTTTCAGGACCTATGCTCTTATACCAAGCAGCGCCTTTATTGATAATATCTGCAACGTTAGCAAAGGTTTCTACGTTGTTTAATACGGTGGGTTTATCGAATAAACCGTGTTCAACCGTACGGGGAGGTTTAACTCTAGGCATACCGCGTTTACCTTCGATAGATGCGGTAAGAGCAGAACCTTCGCCGCAAACGAACGCGCCTGCGCCACGACTGATATGCATGTGGAAAGAGAAGTTGGTGCCTAAAATGTTGTCGCCAAGCAAGCCTAATTCCTCTGCTTTAGCGATAGCGTTTTTAAGACGGGCAACTGCTAGGGGGTATTCTGCACGAACGTAGATATAACCGAAATTTGCGCCGGTTGCTACGCCTGCAATCATCATACCTTCTAACATTCTGTGGGGGTCGTCTTCCATAACCGACCTATCCATAAACGCGCCGGGGTCGCCCTCGTCGCCGTTACATACTACGTATTTGGGGAAGTTCTTTTGTCTAGCAACTTGTCCCCATTTTCTACCGGTGGGGAATCCGCCGCCGCCACGACCACGAAGACCTGATTCGGTAATTTCGTTTACGATTTGTTCGCTAGTTAGTTCGGTTAAAGCCTTTTCGAAAGCGGTATAACCGTCTCTAGCCAAGTATTCTTCAATAGAAGTTGCGTCAATCTTATCGCAGTTGTCAAGACTTACTCTAGTCTGCTTTTTGTAGAAAGGAACTTCTTTCTTTTCTTTGTAAACCACGCCGTTTTCGGAGTAGCAAAGTCTATCGATACACTCGCCCTTAGCCATAGTTTTATCGATAATTTCTTCGCAGTCAGCCTCGGTAACTTTTATGTATAACCAACCTTGAGGCTCGATACGAACTAGCGGACCAACTTCACAGAATCCGTGGCAACCACTCTTGGTTACTCTAATTCTTTCGTCGTCCGAGCATTTTTCGAGTTTTACGGTGTATTTAACGCCCTTTTCTTGCATTAAGGCGATAAGTTTGTCGTAAACCTTGTTTGCACCCTTGGAAACGCAACCTGCGCCACCACAGATAACAATCTTTTTATTTTCGTTAGCAAGCGCCTTTTTACATTCAAGGCGATAACTTCTTAATTCTTCAACGTTCTTAAACATTAGTTATTCTCCTTTAACTGTCTGATAAGCGCAACTGCAGTATCCGGCGTCATAGTGGGATAAATTTCGTCGTTAACCATTACTGCAGGAGCAGAAGAGCACGCACCTAAACAAGATACTGTTTCTACCGTGAACATTAAGTCGTCGGTGGTCTTTTTTTGTTCGGATAATCCGAGTTCCTTTCTTAAAGCCTCTAAGATAGGAATAGACTTTCTAACGTGGCAAGCAGTACCGTCGCATACTTTAACTACGAATTTGCCCTTTGCCTCTAAAGAGAAGTTTTCGTAAAAGGTTGCTACGCCGTAAATTCTTGCCTCGGGTATGCTTAACTTTTCGGCTAGATAGGGGAAGATTTCCCTAGGTAAATATCTGTAGGTCTCTTGAGCGCGTTGCAAAATTGCAATTAACGATTTTTCTTCGTTACCGAATTCTGCGATTGCTTTGTCTAAAACGCTAAAATCAATCTTTTGTTCCATAATGACTCCATTTTATTTTTTATTTTACCTTACGCGCCAAATCTAACTTTTTAGCGCATAAAAATTATATCATATTTATCTGTTTTTGACAAGTATAAATAAAACGCACCGACATACCATTTTTTAGGTATATCGGCGTATTTTTATTAATTATTTTGCAGAGAGAACCCTGTCGATTTCTTCTGCAGCGTTTTTGCCTGCACCCATTGCTAAAATAACGGTTGCAGCGCCGGTAACCGCGTCGCCACCTGCGTAAACCCCGTCTTTAGAAGTTTTTCCGGTGTTTTCGTCTGCGATTATGCCACCCCATTTTTGAGTATCTAAACCTTCGGTAGTAGATTTGATTAGAGGGTTTGGAGAAGTACCGATTGCAACGATTACGCAGTCGGTCTTAATGTTTTTAATAGCACCCTCGATTGGAACGGGTTTTGCTCTGCCCGATTCGTCGGGTTCGGATAATTCCATTAGTTGACAATTAATGCTTTCTACCCAGCCCTTGTCGTCGGCTAACACTTCAATAGGACTGATGAGGAAGTTAAATTCAATGCCTTCTTCTTTAGCGTGGTGAACTTCTTCTAATCTTGCGGGAAGTTCCTTTTCGGTACGACGATATAAAATCTTAACGTCAGCGCCTAAACGCTTTGCAGAACGAGCGGCGTCCATAGCAACGTTACCACCACCTAATACTACTACGCTCTTACCGCGGTAGATAGGAGTGATTGCGTCGTCTTCGTACGCTTTCATAAGGTTAATTCTGGTTAAGAATTCGTTTGCAGAATATACGCCGTTAGAGTTTTCGCCCGGGATATTCATAAACTTAGGAAGACCTGCGCCAGAGCCGATAAATACTGCCTCGAAACCGTTATCTGCCATTAATTCGTCAACGGTATAACTTCTGCCGATAACAACGTTGGTTTCTACCTTAACGCCTAACGCTTTTAAGGTGTCGATTTCTTTTTGAACGATTGCTTTGGGAAGACGGAATTCGGGAATACCGTAAACCAAAACCCCACCTGCTACGTGTAACGCCTCGAATACGGTTACTTCGTAGCCTTTTTTAGCAAGGAAACCTGCGCAAGCAAGACCTGAAGGACCTGAACCTACTACGGCTACCTTGTGTCCGTTGCTTTGGGGACGAACTATTTCTTCTTTAGAATTAGCGTTGTGATAGTCTGCAACGAATCTTTCTAATCTACCGATAGCAACGGGTTCACCCTTTATGCCACGAATACACTTGCTTTCGCATTGAGATTCTTGTGGGCATACTCTACCGCAAACCGCGGGGAGCGAACTGTCTTCGGTAATGATTTTATAAGCCTCTTCGAAGTTGCCTTTAGCAACCTCTGCAATAAATTCGGGAATTTTAATTTTAACGGGACAACCGCCAACGCAAGGTTTATTCTTGCAGTTTAAACATCTTTTTGCCTCGTCGATTGCTTGTTCGGGAGTGTAACCTAATGCAACTTCGGAAAAATTAGTGTTTCTAACGTCTGCCGGTTGAGTGGGCATTTCGTTCTTTTTTAAACTCATATTAGCCATTGTTTTTCTCCCCCATCTTTAGTAAGTTACAGGTTTCTTCTCTCTTATGCGCTTCGAAGTCGGAATAGAATCTAGAACGCTTAATCGCTTGGTCGAAATCTACTTTATGTCCGTCGAATTCAGGACCGTCAACGCAAGCGAATAAAGTTTTGCCGTCAACGGTAAGTCTGCAACCACCGCACATACCCGTTCCGTCAATCATAATCGGGTTCATACTAACCACGGTGGGAACTTCGTACTTTTTGGTGAGCATACAAACGAATTTCATCATAACTAGCGGTCCGATTGCAATAACTCTGTCATATTTTTCGCCGTCTAAAATAAGTTTTTCTAAAGCGTTGGTAACTAAACCTTGTTCACCCCAACTGCCGTCGTCACTCATCTTAACGAACTTGGTGCTTACCTTTTCGAATTGTTCTTCTAAAATTACTAAATCCTTGTTTCTAAAACCAACGATAGAGTGAACTTCGCAACCTTGCTCGGAAAGTTTTTTTGCAACGGGATATGCGATTGCAGAACCTACGCCACCGCCGATAACCGCAACCTTTTTAAGACCTTCGGTTTCGGTTGCCCTTCCTAAAGGACCAACGAAGTCGCAAATATATTCGCCTTCTTCTAAATCGTTTAGTAGCATAGTTGTTGCGCCCACTACTTGGAATATAATGGTAACCGTGCCCTTAACTCTGTCGTAATCGGCAATAGTTAGCGGAATTCTTTCACCGCTTGAGCATACTCGCAAAATGATAAATTGACCAGCCTCTGCCTTTCTTGCAACTACGGGCGCTTCAATTTCCATTAGCGTTACGGTAGGATTAAGTTTTTCTTTCTTAACAATTTTATACATATTTTTCTCCTAACGATTAACTTTTTACAGGATAAAAAACGGGCAAAATTTAGTATTTTTTTTAATTATTATATAATTAAACGCCTATATCCTAAAAATACCGCCTATCAATTTTACTACTTTATCAAGAAATTGTCAATTATAAAAGAGAAAGTTTTATAATATATTATATAATTATTGACCTAACGGGACGGTATTTTCACAAACGAAAAAACGCAAGCGTTTATGCTTGCGTTTGAATTTTCGTTTTAAACTCGTCGTTTATAACAAACCTATAATTAAGTTGCACGCGAGAACTATTAAAACTAGCGCTATAGGATAGGTTGACGCGTAAGAACTTGCAACGTCTTCAGTTTCGGCAGTATTAATTAAAGTGCCAAGAGCAGGAGTTGAAGTCATACCGCCCGTGATTGCGCCGAGGTTGGATAGTAAAGGTAATTTTAACACTTTGCCACCAACGAAGAAACCTATAATCATAGGAACTATAGTCATAACTACGCCTGCAATCAAACCGTAAACTACTATGATTCCACCGCCGGCTTGAGCGACTTGGGTTACGAGTTGAACGCCACCGTCCACGCCTGCGCCGATTAAGAATAGCATTAAGCCAAGTTCACGCAAAACTTTTGCAGACTTTGCAGGAACTTCGAGTGAAAGTTTTCCTATTCTACCAAAGTGGCCGAATATTAAACACATAATGAGAACGCCACCCGTAGTACCGAGTGAGAAACAGGCGCCGTTGTATCCCTTGCCCGTTAACGGAATTTTAATACCGCCAAGCATTAAGCCTGCAATAATCGCAAGTGCTAATGGCATCAAGCCAAAGTCGTCACAAACTAGCAATTTGCGTTCTTTTTTTGCCTCCACACCAGCCAAAACCGCTGGTTTAAGCAAACCTCTTTCATAGTTCATGTCAGCCTTTAAGAATTTGGGCATTAGTTGAACGAATAACACTACGCCTATAACGCCAAATGGATATGCTATTGCTTGACCTAAAGTAACCATACCTTGGTTAGTTGCAGCCTCTAACGCCGAGGAATAGCCGGGGGTTGAAGTTAACGCCCCAGAAAGCAAACCTGCCGCGTATTCCGAGCCAATTTGCGGGATAAGTGCAAATAATACTGCAACTAAAGCACCCGACAAAATGATAATTGCACCCATAGGAATATAAGTTTTAATGTTTTTCTTAAAATCTCTAAAAAACTTAGGGCCGGCAATAAAACCAACGGAACTAACGAACAATACTAGTCCTATATTTTGGACTACGCTTTTATAGTACGATAGGTTGGTTGAACCCGGAACTTCTACGTTATTAACTTTATCAATTATTTTCGCTTGAAGATGAAAAGAACCGATAATAGGCAAATCTTCAGGAATTAGCGTGCATACGTATCCGAATAGTATTGCTACTAAAAATACGCCTGCAGTTCCTAGAGAAACGCCCTTTATGGTTATTCTACCAAGTAGATAACCTAGAGTGGTAACGATAAAAATACCTGCTAAAAAAGCCGATATGCTCCACACGTTAGCAAAGCCCGTTTGGACTTTATCTAGTTCGCCGAATTTATCGTAAATATTCTTGCCCCAGCCTGCTGCGATAGCACACCAAGCAGTAATGCATGCAACGGCCAAAACGCCTATAACAATCCAAAGCCACTTAAGGCTTTTTTTACTGTGATTTTCTTGCATTTTCGCTCCTTTAGATAGACGCTTGTTTGGTATAGTTTGGAAGTAGTTGCGGAGAAAGTTTAGTAGGATTTAAACCCGCGTTTTTAAGTTCGGCGTCGAACGCTTTAACGTGGTCTAAAGTGAGTTCTTTAACGACTATATCCTTATAAATTTTGCCTACGCTCTTACCTGCGTTTCTACCGAATACGATAATGTCTAATAGCGAGTTACCCATAAGTCTGTTTCTGCCGTGGATACCTCCTACCGCCTCGCCTGCAACGAATAAGTTGGGCACGGTGGTACACATACCGTCGTCGTTAATATCTAAGCCACCGTTTTGGTAGTGAAGGGTGGGATAAACCAAGATAGGCTCTTTTCTGATATCGATACCGTATTTGCCGAACATACGAAGCATTGCGGGAATACGCTTTTCGATAGTGCCTTCGCCGCCTAGCATTTCAATCATAGGAGTATCTAGCCATACGCCTTCGCCGTCGGTGGTTTTAATACCGTTTGAACGCTTTTTACATTCTCTAATAATCGAGGACGCCGTTACGTCACGGGTTTCAAGCGAATAAACGAAAGCCTCGCCGTCTTTATTTACTAATTGAGCGCCGAGCGAACGAACTTTTTCGGTAACTAACGCGCCGAAAATTTGGGTAGGTTCTGCAACGCCCGTGGGGTGATATTGCAAAGTGTCGGCATATAAAAGTTTTGCGCCTGCTCTATAACCTAACACCAAGCCGTCGGCAGTTGCGCCGTAGTGGTTAGAGGTTGGGAAACCTTGATAGTGAAGTCTGCCAGCGCCACCCGTTGCGATAATAACGGTTTTTGCTTTGGCAACGTAGATATCCTTGGTTTCCATATTCATTAAGATTGCGCCTGCAGCCTTTCCTTCTACGTCTTTAATAATTTCAATAGCAGAAGTAAAATCTACTACGGGAATTTGTCTGTTTAACACTTCGTCGCGAAGGGTACGCATAATCTCTGCGCCCGAATAGTCCTTACAAGCGTGCATTCTCTTTCTAGAAGTACCGCCACCGTGGGTAGTAATCATAGTGCCGTCTGCGTCTTTATCGAACATAACGCCGAGTTCGTTTAGCCATTTAATGGCGTCGGGAGCGTCGTTTACGAGTTTGTATAACAGTTCGGGTTTAGCGGCAAAGTGACCGCCACCGAAAGCGTCTAGATAGTGAATTGCAGGAGAATCGTTTGGTTTGTCCGCAGCTTGAATACCGCCTTCAGCCATCATAGTGTTAGCGTCGCCTATACGGAGTTTGGTAACCATCATTACGTTTGCGCCTGCGTTGTGAGCCTCAATTGCGGCAGAAGAACCTGCGCCACCGCCACCGATAACTAAAACGTCAACGTCGTAGTCGGGTTTAGATAGGTCGATATCCATATCGAGAACGCGAGATTTACCTTGTAACAAATCTGCTAGTTCGTGCAATACTTTACCGCCCTTGTTAGGTCCTACTTGTAATAATTCGTAAGCAGAATCTATGTAGTCGGGGTGGTTTTCTTTTAGAATGGTTTGCTTTTCTTCAGCGCTCATTCTAGCAAATAACTCTTTAAGTCTTTTTTCTCTGGTAGCCTCAACCTTTTTCATAGAGGCTAATTGCTCTTGAGTATAGTTATACATATTCCCTCCCTCCTACTTTTCGATTTCTCTATTGTTGTAGAGTTCTTTAAGTTCTTCGATAGGTTTGTTCATTAAGGTTTCGATAATTTCCTTAAACGCGCCTTCGTTGATTTCGTTAACTCTGTCGGTTAAGTGCTTGGACTCGGGCGCAACGTATTTGCCGTAAATACGTCTTGCAAGTTCAGCAACTTGTGGATGAGATATACCCGCGGGGCAACGAGCCGAGCAAACGCCACACATTACGCAGTCGAAAGATTCTTCGGCGCAGTTAGTAAAGTCGCCACGTTGAGCGTACGCGATATATTGCATAACGTTTAAGCCTTGAGTACAACTCTTGGTACAAGCGTTACAGCCGATACAAGCGTAAATTTCGGGGTATAATTGCATCATAACGCTTTGAGAAACGCTTACCTTATTTACGTCGTAAACTTGTTTTACGAGTGGGAAGAAAGGCAATGTTGCAACGAACATATCGTTTTCTACTTTGGTTTGACAAGCAAGGCAGGTTTTTAGTTCTCTGTCGCCTTTAATGCGGTAAATAACCGAGCACGCGCCACAGAAACCGTTACGGCAACCGCAACCACGAACTAGTTGGTATCCTGCGTATTCCATTGCTTTCATAATAGTTAAACTTTCGGGCACTTGATATTTTTTGCCAAAAAGATATACGTTAACCATATTTTCCATAATTTTTCTCCTTAATATTCAGAGGGCAGTTCGTCTAATTCGTCGAAACGGAAAACCGGACCGTCCTTACATACGTATTTAGAACCTACGTTACATCTACCGCATTTACCTACGCCACATTTCATACGAAGTTCGAGGGTAGTATAGATTTGAGTTTTATCAAAACCTAAAGAACATAAGCCCTCTAACGTAAACTTAATCATAATAGGCGGACCGCATAAAACTGCGGTTTTATTCGTAGAGAAATTCAATTCCTTTACGTAGTTAGGTACGAAACCAACGTGTCCGTCCCAACCCTCTTGCGGATTGTCGATAGTTAAGTGAACGTTTACTCCTTCTTCGTTAGACCACTCGTCGATAATTTCTTTATAATCGAGCAAATCGTCTTTACTTCTAGAGCCGTAAACGATATCGATAGAGCCGTATCTTTCGCGATAGTGTCTGCAGTAATTTATTACCGAACGCAAGGGTGCAAGACCTACGCCACCAGCAACGAATAGCAAGTCTTTTCCTACGAATTCGTCGTCCACGGGGAAGGGCTTTCCGTAAGGTCCTCTTATGGTGATTTGCTGACCTACTTCGGCTGAGTGCAACCACTCGGTAACGCAACCGCATTTTTTAATGGAGAACTCCATATATTCGGTGTTGGTTGGAGAAGAAGTTATAGAAAACATTGCCTCTCCTACGCCCGGAATAGATAGCATTGCGCATTGACCGGGTTTGTGTTCAAAGGGTTTAACTCCGTTAGGAGTTACGACTCTAAAAGTCTTTATGTCGGGCGTGTCTCGTCTAACGTCGGTAATTACGCCAACGGTAGGAATTAACACTTCGTTATTACTCATTTTCCTTTCCTCCTACGCGCTTAATAACTTTTACGATATTCATAGAGATAGGACACTTTGAAAGACATCTGCCACAACCTACGCAAGAAAACAATCCGTCGTTATTGTCGGGATAATACACTAATTTGTGCATAAATCTTTGACGGAAACGCTCTGCTTGGGTAAGTCGTGGGTTGCCGTGAGCCATCTTGGTAAAATCGGAATACATACAAGAATCCCAGCAACGGAAACGGGTTACTTTATCTCCAACCTTAAATTCTTTAATGTCGTAACATTGACAAGTTGGGCAAACGAAGGTGCAAGTTCCGCAGCCAAGACAGGTTGAAGACATTTCTTTCCATAACGGAGAGTCGAAAAGCGCTTTTGTTTTGCCTACGCCAAAGTTGGTTAAATCTAAATCCGAAAGTGGCAATTTGGATAATATCTTTTTAGTTTTTTCGCGTTGTTCGTTAACCGTTTCTTCTCCGCACTCGGTAGTTAAACTATCGATTTCGCTCAATATTTTTTCACCCTTTTCGGTGTTAGCCTTAAAGAAAACTTCGGTTTCGGTTTTCCAAAGAGTAACGTCGCCTGCCGGAGCAGTAGCGTCGATATTAAACACCGAACAGAAACAAGTTTCGTTGGGTTTTGAACAAGCGAGCGAGAAGATTATACCGTGTTCTCTACGCGATTTATAAAAGGTATCTACCGGTTGACTTAAAAATACTCTGTCTAAAATTTCAAAACTCTTAACGTCGCAAGCGCGCACGCCAAAAATGATAAAATCTTGTTTTTCGTCGCGGATATCTATAACCTCTACGTTCTTGCCTTGAGTTTTGAACTCAACCAAGTTTTCCATTTGGGGAAAGAAGAAGTCTTTTGCGCTTCTTTCGGTATTTAGCGCGTTTGACCAAACTTTACCCTCTTGGTATTTTTGGTAGGTGGCTTTGCCGTCTAGTCTATCTACGGGAAGATATAGAGGTATTTTTTCGCTTAACGCCTTTAATACGTCGTTGATATTGTCAATTGAACACTTACGCATTTTCTTCTCCCCCTTTGAAAACGTCGCAAGGTTCAACGTCTTCGGTGGTGTAGTTAACTAACGGAGCGCGTGAGCCTACTTGCTCGCCCGCTTGATATTCGCCGTAGAACTGATTGATATCTTTAATGAATTTTCTGTTAAGTAAATGCAAGGGAATATTTTGAGGACAAACTCTAGAACATTCGCCACAGTCGGTACAACGACCTGCAACGTGGAAGGCTCTAATAATATGAAACATCTTTTCCTCAAAACTGTTTGCCGCAGCCTTGTTTTCAACGCCCGAGTTGGGGTTGTCGAACACGCACTTTTCGCAAGTGCATGCAGGACAAACGTCCCTACAAGCGTTGCAACGCAAACATTTAGAAAGTTCACCTTGCCAGAAGGCAAATCTCTCGTCGGGAGTCATTGCCTCTAGTTTTGCTACCTCGTCGAAACGGTTGGAGTCTAAAACCTCGCCGTCCTCTCCGATTAACTCGTCGTAGGCTACGTGCTTTTTACTCTTACAGTTATAACATCTTTCGAGTAATACGTCGCCGAGTTTGATTTCTACGGGCTCGTCTTGATATAAAGTAGTAACCTTCATCATATCGCCTTCAAAATCAATCTTGCTAACGCCGTCGCCTGCTATTTCTTTAACCTTGCTGATATCTGCCATACCGTCGCAAGGAATACCAACGGCGTAAACTTTTTCTCTATCGAATCTGTGCTCGGTTAAAAGTTGGTTAAAACTGTAAGTGTCGCAAGACTTTAGAAATACTAAAATCTTGCCGTCGAAATTTACGGTTTTTGCAACCAAATACTTAGAGAAGTTTGCACCGCAAAATCCGTTAAATACGAAATTTTCTTTAATATCTTTTTCGGTAGTAAATACGGCGGGAGTAACGTCGTAGTCAAACTCACCCTTTCTCCAACCAAAAACGGCTTTAACTACGCCTTGGTTTAATAGAGATATAGCCTTATCTACCAAAATTTCTCTGCTTACTTTTTGCATCTTAAGTCCTCCAATCTCTTGTTTTTGCCGAGCGAAGCCACTTTTTGAGCAAAATCGTTCATAGTTGCCGCGAATTTTGCACCTTCTGCCGCAGATACCCACTCAACTCTAGTGCGTTCTCTCTCGATTCCTAAGTAGTCTAGCATAGAGAATAGTAGCGCCATACGACGACGAGTATAGTAGTTACCCGAAGTATAGTGACAATCCCCTGGGTGACAACCGCATAAGATTACACCGTCTGCACCGCGTTGGAACGCTCTTAAAATAAACATTGGGTTTACTCTACAAGAACAGGGAACGCGAATAATTTTTACGTCTGCTGGATAATTTAAGCGGTTATTGCCCGCAAGGTCTGCACCTGCGTACGAACACCAGTTGCAACAAAACGCCACGATTAAAGGCTTGTATTCTTCTACTTGCATATTGCGTCAACCTCCGCCATAATTTGATTGTTTGCAAAGCCTTGTAAATCCATTGCACCGCTTGGGCAAGCAACCGTACAAGCGCCACAGCCTTGACATACTGCCGGATTAACCTTTGCTATTCTACGAACTTTAGTAGTTCTGTCAGGCATACGGAATTCTTTATCTTCGTAAGTGATTGCTCCGTAGGGACAAACTCTTTCGCAAGAAGAACAACCGTTACACATTAATTCGTTTGAACGCGCTACGCAAGGATTACCCTTTAGTTTATCCTTAACTAAAAGCCCTATAACCTTGGCAGCGGCTGCAGACGCTTGAGATACCGTTTCGGGAATATCCTTTGGACCTTGGCACGCGCCGGATAGGAACACGCCAGCGGTGGGGCTTTCTACCGGACGGAGTTTGGGGTGCGCCTCGGTAAAGAAGTCGTTAGTATCCATACTTGCAGTCAGTTTAGTCGCTAACGGACGCGCCGATTTATCAGGCTCGATTGCCGCGGCTAGAACTACTAGGTCTGCGTCGATTTTAATTTGTTTGTTGTTTAGTAGGTCGGATGCTTGAACTTTGAGTTTCTTGCCTTCGGGTGAAACCTTGCCTACCATACCTTTAATATATTTAACACCGTATTCTTCTACTGCACGGCGATAGAACTCGTCGAAGTTCTTACCGGGCGTACGAACGTCTATATAGAAAACGTAAACTTCGGTGTCGGGATATTTGTCACGAGTGAGCATTGCGTGTTTTGCCGTGTACATACAGCAGATTTTAGAGCAGTATTCCTTACCCTTTTCCGCACAGGAAGCACAACGACTGCCAACGCATTGAACGAACACGATAGTGTGTGGGTGTTCTAGGTCGGAAGGACGAAGTAATTTGCCTGCGGTAGGACCTGCCGCGTTGGTTAAACGCTCGAATTCTAAAGAGGTTATAACATCTTTGGACTGGTTATACGCAAACTCGTCGAATTTATCCATACTGATAGGATTAAATCCGGTTGCAACGACTATTGCGCCGTATTTTTCGGAAATAATCTCGTCTTTTTGAGTGTAATCGATAGCGCCTGCCGTACATACCTTAGAACAAATACCGCATTTGCCGTTTTTAATCATATTACAAGCGTTAGCGTCGATAGTTGCAACCTTTGGTACTGCTTGCGCAAAGGGTATGTAGATTGCCGTACGGTTGTTCATTCCCAAGTTAAACTCGTTGGGGATTTTCTTCATAGGACATTTTTCTACACACGCTCCGCAACCCGTACAAACGTCTTCTTTAACGAAACGCGCCCTCTTTTTAATCTTAACGTCAAAGTTGCCCACGAAACCGGTTACGTCCTCTACTTCGCTGTAAGAGAAAATTCTAATCTTTTCGTGTTGGGCTACGTCAACCATTTTAGGCGTTAAAATACAAGCCGCACAGTCGAGCGTTGGGAAGGTTTTGTCTAGTTGAGCCATCTTTCCGCCGATAGTGGGGTTCTTTTCTACGATATCAACGGGGAATCCTGCCTCTGCTATATCAAGAGCAGTTTGGATACCTGCAATACCGCCACCTATAACTAACGCTCTTTTGGTTACGGGCGATTCGCCGGGAGTTAAGGGCGCGTTAAGGTTAACCTTTGCAACGGCAGCCTTACCTAAAATAATGGCCTTTTCCGTACCCGTCGCCATATCTTTATGTACCCACGAGCATTGTTCACGAATATTTGCAATCTCTACCATATAAGGATTGAGCCCTGCAGCCTCCGCCGTTTTACGGAAGGTTGCCTCGTGCATACGGGGAGAACAAGAACATACTACGATACCGGTTAGTTTGTGTTCTTTTACTGCCTCGATAATCATATTTTGTCCTGCTTGAGAACACATATATTGATAGTTTGCCGAATATACTACGCCCGGTTCGTTCTTAAGTGCCTCTGCAACCGCTTTAACGTCGACCGTTCCAGCAATGTTGCTTCCGCACCAACATACAAAAACACCTATTCTTTGCATTTTATCTACTTCCTACTTAGTGTATTTTCTAAAAGCGCTAACTAGCGCTTGTTGGGGGATTTCTTCGTCTAAAAGTTGTGGAATATCGTTTGCCGTAAGGTGATTATTACCTTGCTTTCTAACCGATACGAGTCTGACTGCCTCTACGAGTTTTGCAGGTTCAACGCCTCTTGGACATCTATCTACGCAGGCAAAACAGGTTAGACATTTATATATTGATTTTGAATTAAGTAGCGGTTCGATATCGCCGTTAGCTATCATATTTACGAACTGGTGGGGATGATACTCCATTTGTTCGTAGGCAGGACAGGTAGCCGAACACTTACCGCAACTCATACATTTAACGGGCTTTGCCCCGCTAATTCTTATAAGTTCTTCTTTAAGCAAGTTGTTATCCATTTTAGTTCTCCTTAACGCCAAGCGCCTCTGCTAAAAGTTCGGTAAAGTATATTACCGGAATTTTAGAGCCGTTTTTAACTAAATTGTATTTGCAAAGCGGACAAGCGGTAACTATTACCTCTGCTCCGCAATTAACCGCGTTGTTAGAAACTCTGTTGCTACTTTGTTTTGCTTGCTCGGCGTCTTCTAACGCTACGTAGCCACCGCAACATTCGTTTCTGTTTGCGTAATAAACGGGGTCTGCTCCGATTGCCCTAATAAAATCTTCCATAATCTTGGGGTTTTCGGGGTCGTCCATTTTCATAACACCGTTAGGTCTAAGTAGCAAGCAACCGTAATAGGGCGCAATCTTTTTGCCTTTTAAGGGGTTTACCACCTTTTCTTTAACCTTATCGAAACCGATTACGTCTCTTAAAAGTTCTAGGTAGTGATAAACCTTGGTAGAGCCGTCGTAAACTTCGCCGTTGTAGTTGTTAACTTTGCTTGCAAACTCCTCGTCTTGCATAGCGAAGTTCGTTTGCTTTATAACGTTGTGACAAGCAGAACATACGGTAACTAAATCATAACCTTTATCTTGCGCTTGCTTTAGCGCGCGAACGGACGAAAGTTTGGTGGCAATCTCGTCTTTAGCAGTCGTAAACACACCACCGCAGCATTGCCAGTTTTCTATTTCTTCTAGTTCTACTCCCAAAGCCAAGGCGCTTTTTCTTGCGTATTCGTCTAAATCTTTCGCCTTGTTCTTAAGGGTACAACCGGGGTAATAACTAAATTTCATACTAGTCCTCTCTTGATTAAACCATTTGTTCGGGGTGGAACACCTCGTCGAATTTTTCTGCAGTTAAAAATCCTAACGCTACGCAAGCCTCTTTTAGCGAAATGTTCTCTTTATACGCTTTCTTTGCGGTTTTTGCAGCGTTTTCGTAGCCGATATAGGGGTTTAGCGCGGTTACGAGCATTAACGAGTTATGCAAGTTGTCGTGCATTTTTTGTTTGTTTGCTTTAATTCCTACCGCACAGTTTTTATTGAAAGATAAAATTGCCTCGGCAAGTAGTCTAGCAGACTGAATAAAGTTATACGCGATTACCGGCATAAATACGTTTAATTCAAAGTTGCCTTGCGACGCGGAAATCCCTACAGCAACGTCGTTACCCATAACTTGAACGGCAACCATAGTAACCGCTTCGCATTGAGTTGGGTTAACCTTGCCCGGCATAATAGACGAACCAGGCTCGTTTTCGGGAATAGTTATTTCGCCAAGACCTAGTCTAGGACCGCTTGCGAGCCAACGCACGTCGTTTGCTATCTTCATCATATCGCCTGCAAGCGCCTTGATAGCGCCGTGAGCGAATACCACTTCGTCTTTAGAAGTTAAAGAGTGGAACTTGTTGGGAGCGGTAGTGAACTTTTTGCCCGTCAAAATCGATATCTTTTCGGCAACGCATTTATCAAAGCCCTTGGGAGCGTTTAAGCCCGTGCCAACCGCCGTACCGCCTAAAGCAAGTTCGGATAGGGGTTTAACCGCAAGTTTAAGCATTTCTACGTCGCGCTCTAAACTCGAAGTCCAACCGCTGATTTCTTGACTGAACTTAACGGGGGTTGCGTCTTGCAAGTGAGTTCTGCCACTCTTAACGATTCCTTCGTTTTCATTTTCTAATCTCTTAAAGGTATCGATTAATACTTCTACCGCGGGGATTAGTTTATCTTCTATCATATAAACGGACGCAATATGAAGTGCCGTTGGGAAAGTGTCGTTAGAAGATTGACTTTGGTTAACGTCGTCGTTGGGGTGCAAAATCTTCTCACCCGCAATTTGATTGCCTCTGTTGGCAATAACTTCGTTTGCGTTCATATTCGATTGAGTGCCCGAACCCGTTTGCCATACTACCAAAGGAAAATGCTCGTCTAACTTGCCCGCTATAATTTCGTCGCAAGCCTTGCTAATTGCGCTGAGTTTTGCCTCAGTCATCTTTTTAGGATTGAGTTCGTTGTTTGCCATCGCTGCCGCCTTTTTAAGAATTGCAAAAGCGTGTACGATTTCTATCGGCATATTTTCAATACCAACGCCAATTTCAAAGTTTTCGTGACTGCGCTCGGTTTGTGCGCCCCAAAGTTTATCTGCAGGAACTTTTACTTCGCCCATTGAGTCGTGTTCTATACGATATTGCATACTGCCTCCGTTTCTTATCGAACTTGAATTTTTTGTTTTAACAAACGCTCGATAGTTATACGTTAACCTAAAGGTTAGATAAGCAAGAACTTTCACTACCCCTTTATAAATTTAACATATCAATATAATTTTATCGATAAAGTTTGACTTTGTCAACAATATAAACAATAAAAATCTAATTTTTTTACAATTTTTTATGGTAAAAAAAGGCAACCCTATAAGGTCGCCTAAATTTTTGTTAATTAAGAACGGTTTTTGAGGTTTTTTTTCTTTCTTTTCTTTTTGCTAAATTTGTTTATAAAGTAGTCGTTTATCTTTTTTTGATTAATGAGATAAACGATAACAACGGCTATAATTATAACGAATACGGCTATCCAAAAGACTATTCCCCAGCCCTTAAACGGAATTAGGTTGCCTCTACCGAAATAGCACGCTAAAAAGATATAAAGGGGCTTGGTGAGCGCTATGGTAAAGATAAAAAAGCGGTAGGTCATATTTGATAGGCCTGCTATCATACACAACACGTCGTCGGGGAAAAATGGCAGAAGTTGCATTATTATAAAGGGTATTTTACCCTTTTTGCCTAAAAGGTTTGAATATTTTTTGGCGGTATCTTTGCCGACGCACCACTCGACTGCGCCTCTGCCGAAAATTCTGCCTATACTAAAGGCGATTACGGAGCCTAAAACCGTGGATAAATAGCAAATAACGAACGCCCACGCCCAGCCGTAAACGGAGGCTATTGCCAAGTGAAAAATTATTGCGGGAACGGGCAAAATAACTACTTGTAGAATTTGTATAAGCACGCATATTAGCACGCCGTATCCACCGCTAGATAATATTAGGCTTTTTATCCGTTCTAAGTCTGAAAAATCGTCGAATAGACCGCACGCGTTTAATATAAAAAATATTGCCAAAATTATAACGGTAGTAACGTTAAATATAAACGAACTCTTGGCAAGTTTTTCTTTGCCTAAAAGTGAAAAAATTATAGAGCCTAAACTAAAAACTAATAGCGCGCTATAGGCTATGATTTTTGGTAGAAGTTCAAGTTCAAAAAGTAAATAAACCAACCCTAAACAGCCCGAAATCAAAAGCAAAACGTTGATTATCGGCAATATGATTTTAATTTTTTTACTCAACTGTTCCCTCCGATAAACGCCTAATTTGTTTAACGTTTTTAGCGCTATATAAAACTAACGATAACAAGTTGAAAAACACGCAAGTATAAAAGGCGGTTTTGACTACTACGGTCGGAAGGGAATTAAAGGCAACCATTAAAAAACAGGTGGCGTAAAGTAGCCCCGTGGTTAATTTTCCATACCATTTTGCGCTATAAGTCGTGCCGGTGAGTTTAAGCAGAATTAGCCCCTCTGCCCCAACGGTTACCTCTTTGATAATAAATACGCCGACTAGGGCGTAAAGTATAGGATTTTTAACGCTTACGCAAAGCAATAAACTAAATAAAGTTAGTTTGTCGGCAACGGGGTCTAACGCTTTTCCAAGCGCCGATACCATATTGAACTTCCTTGCAATATATCCGTCTAAAACGTCGGTTATAAAGGACAAAACTATAAACGACGCGCAAGTAATCCTATGCGAGTTTAAAAACGAATAGGATATTACGGGCACTAGCGCTATTCTAAAAAATGATAGCAGATTAGGTACGGTTATTATTTTATTTAGGCTCGTTCGTTGCATAATTACCTTCGAAAAATTTAATTAATATAAGTTATTTCAATTTTTATAAGGTAATATACGGCTTTTGTTTATTATTATTTAAAAAATAAAAACCAACCTATAAGGCTGGTTTAACGGTTTGTATATATGCGTTCATTTTTTCATATAATCATTTGCGCAACGGTTAATCTATAAAATAAATCCCGATATCAACACGGCAAGGCAAGCTAAAACTGCCACGACGATAAGCGAACTCTTGGTTAAAGAGGCTATTAACGCTACCGCCGTGCCTATTAACGCCGTGTACAGATTGCCCGTAGAGTAAAATATAAACGGAAAAGTCATTGCAGATAAAACTGCGTACGGCACGTAGTATAAAACGCTTTGCACGTATCTCGATTTAATCTTTTTACGGAAAAACACTAACGGCAACATTCTAATAACGTAAGTCACTAGCGCCATAGCAAGCACCAAAAGGAGCATTTTTATTTCTCTAGGCATCTAAAACCTCCTCCTCGGTTTTTATAGGAAAGATTAGCGCGGTAATTAGCGACACCACGAGCGCCGTTATGATTATTGCAAAACCGCTTGATAACGCGCTAAATACCGGCACGAAATATAACGCGCAAGAAATTCCTGCGCTAAGCACCACAGCAAAAAGCACGCCCCGCTCTTTAGTTGCCGGCGGTACGATTATTGCAATAAACATAGCGTATAACGCCACGCCGAGTGCGTTAACGATAAATTCTGGCAACAAACTTCCCGCAACTGCGCCAAGAAGAGTTCCACTTGCCCAACCTATATAAGGCAATAACGCTAAACCAAGAAAATATTTAACGCTAATTTTGCCCGGTTTAGATAGCGCTACCGCAAAAATTTCGTCGGTTATAAAAGCCGAACAAATAAAGCGTTTTTTTAGCGAAAAACTGTCGTCAGTCTTTTGTGATAGAGTTAAACTCATTAAAAAATATCTTGAATTTATAATTATTTGTGTTAAAATAATCTCTGCAAAAGTGCCTAAAGTCGCTATAATCTCTAGTCCTGCAAGTTGCCCTGCGCTGGTTAGGTTGGTCATAGAAATAAGTAGCGTTATAATAAGCGGTATTTGCAAAATACTCGCTTTTACGCCAAAGGCAAAAGACACCGATAAATATCCAAGACCTATCGGCAAACCGTCTTTTACTCCGTTATTAAATTTAAACAACGAAACACTCTTTTCCATAATTTTACCTTACCACAAATTTTAGCAAACCTAAAATATTTTGTCAACGATTACACTTGGTTAAAAATTTATTACCTAATTGTTATTACTTTAAAAGAGAAAAGACCTAGCGTAAAGCCGGGTCTTTTCCCTGTGATTTGAATAGATAAGTGCGAGAAATCTATTATATAAAGTCTATATGCCTTTAGGAGGACGTTAGACGTTATATCATCTTATTTATTATTGTAAACTACCGTTACACCTATGTGAGTAGGAGTACCGTAAACGCCTTGACCACCACCGTAAAGCTGGTCGAAAGCACATAGGATATGATGGTCCTCGCCTTCGTTGTGTACGTGGTCGTCGTCAACTACTAACTTTCCGTTAGCGTCGGTAGGATGACCGTATCTTGGGTTAGAATATGCAGAGTTGCTAACGCCTGCTTGAACTCTCACGTACGGATAATCAGTGCCAGCGAATTCACAGTAGGTATAGTTTGCCCACTCCCCGTATATTACGGTTACGTTTTGACAAGTGAGTTGGGGCGCAGCCGCCAAGGTCCTGCCATTATCGTCTGCGGTTTTATTAGTATTTCCTATAAGCATACCTGCACGGCGATAAGCGTACCATTTATTCGCAGAAGTAACGTCGTTATAAGAGTCGATTCTGCACGCAACCGTGGTATCCTTTATAAGAATCTTTGCGCTACTGCTTGCGCCACCGATTACGCCACCGATAGAGTTATCAAAGTCACCCCATTGAGCAGCAACGTTAGTCGATTGGTCGATATTACAGTTTTTAACGGTTATTTCGCCAGACGCCCAACCAAGAATACCACCTGCGTAGTATTGATAGTCTGCAACGTTTGCGTTTTTAACGGTGATGTTTTCAAAAGTGGTATCATGCGCAACGGCGGCAATAGTACCGCATAAAGCAGACTCGCCCGAAATTTCCGCGCCGTCAATAAT
>JAFZIB010000002.1 GCA_017554545.1 Clostridia bacterium | reverse complement strand
TCCCTGGCGATGATACTCCTATCATTAAGGGTTCAGCTCTTAAAGCACTTGAATGCGCACAAGCAAACGAAGGCGACGCTGTATTAAACGCACCAGAAACCGCTTGCATCCAAGAACTTATGGACGCTGTTGACAGCTATATCCCAGCTCCTGAAAGAGACGAAGCAAAACCATTCCTTCTCCCTGTAGAAGACGTATTCACCATCTCTGGTCGTGGTACTGTTGCTACTGGTAGAGTAGAACGTGGTGTTGCTCACGTTAACGACCCTGCTGAAATCGTTGGTCTTTCTGATGAATCTAGAAACACCGTTATTACCGGTCTAGAAATGTTCAGAAAATTACTTGACGAAGCACAAGCTGGTGACAACGTTGGTGCACTTCTCCGTGGTATCGATAAGAAAGACATCGAAAGAGGTCAAGTTATCGCAAAACCCGGTTCTGTTAAACCCCACACCGAATTCGAAGGTCAAGTTTACGTTCTAAAAGCAGAAGAAGGTGGTCGTCACACCCCATTCTTCAACAACTATCGTCCTCAATTCTATTTCAGAACTACCGACGTTACCGGTTCTATCTCACTTCCCGAAGGTGTAGAAATGGTTATGCCTGGTGACCACATCACCATTAAAGTTGGCTTAATCACTCCTATCGCTATGGAAGAAGGTTTACGTTTCGCTATCCGTGAAGGTGGCAGAACCGTAGGTTCAGGCGTTGTTTCTAAGATTATTAAATAGTTTTTAGTAGCAAAATTAAAAACCACTTTAGATTATCTAAAGTGGTTTTTTGTTTTAAAGTAAAATAAAAAAAGAAAGATTTTAATCTTTCTTTTTTATTCTTTTTAATTAGTCCTTAATGTAACCGATATTGGTTGATTTTGAGGGGTCGAAAGTTAGGTTACAAATACTTGCAACTAACCCGTAGATACCAAAGGTAATCATTGATAAAATTAGATATGCCCAAGTACGGCTTGTCCAGCCTTCGGGCTTGAAATCGGTATGATTGATAATGTAACTACCGATAAATCCTAAAAAGAATGTTAATAAAAATCTAATTAATTTCTTGTCGTCCATAATGAAACTCCTAGTTTTTGTACTTTTATTATAACAGTAAAATATTTACTAGTCAATGGGCATTTTAAAAAAATATTACGCTTATAAAAAAAATTTAAAAAACTAAACGGGACCCTATAGTCCCGTCCGTTTCTCGCTAATTTTGCTAAAGATTATTTGTTGAAAGAATCTTTATAAGCCTTACCGAATTTGAAAGCAGGAATTTTTGATGCAGAAATTTTAATCTTTTCGCCAGTCTTGGGATTAACGCCTTCTCTTGCAGACTTAGATTTGATTTCAAAAGTGCCGAAACCGGATATTTGAACCTTTTCGCCAGCGTTTAAAGCGTCGGTAATAACGTCGATAGTTCCGTCTAATGCAGCTGCTGCACTCTTAAGAGTAATGTTTAATTTGTTTGCGAGAGCCCTTATCAATTCATTCTTGTTCATTTCAATAAAATCCTCCAAAAATTTTATTTTTCTTTATTATATCATACGTAAAAATTTTTTCAAGATGTTTTTTAAAAAAATTGTCAGTTTTTTGCATTTTTTGCAAAAAAAACGCCCAAAAACGCCCAAAATTCGCTCAAAAATTAAAATTCACTTGACTTTTATTCGGGTATAATTTAATATTACCATAAGGTAGCATGATGATTAAAGAAAACCTTGTAAATAGTCTTAATTTAAAACTTAATAGTGTTAGCGAAAACCGAGGCGATTTTTATAAAAATCTTAACCAAATTATAGGTTTTAAAAGCGGGAATTTCGAAACTGATTTGGTTGATTTTATATTGAGCGTAGTTCCAAACGGAAAGGTGTGCGCACTCTATACTAAAAAAACCTATTCAGAGTACGGCGTAGCGTTTACCGACCTACTCTCTAGAGGGAACGTAGAGTGTATAAACGTCGTTATGAAAGATGGCAAGGTTGACGACGTAGATAGACTTACCCACTTATTTAACGTGGGCGAGGACGTTAGACTTGCCATTGCTTTTGATTATAACCTTTTTGGCGCGGTTTCATACTTTTCTACCGTTAGAAATCTTCCTTGCGTGCTTGCCGTTGACTCTTTTAAGGTTAAAGACGCGTTAAGTCCTTATATGTTTTTAAAGAACGGAGAGAGTATAGACAAAGTTCGTTTATCTTGTTCTAGAACGATTTTTATTAAGGATAAATTCAATTACGAGCAAAACGCCTCGGAAGCCTACGCGCACGTTGTGTCAAACTTAACTTCGTTAATAGACTATAGAATATCCTGCGTATGTTCACAACAAGAGAACGCTAAAACTTCGTACGATTTGGCGAGAGAGGCAGTTTACTCGGCTTACGGAGTTATGAATTTAGAACTAGGCGAGCAAGAAAACGTTTTGCTATATTCGGCTTTGCTTTTAGAATTGTCTAACTATCTATCTAACGGCAATCTCTACTTGTCGTCAGCTGTAGAATGGGCGGAAAAATCTCTGTTTTTTACCGAGGATTTAGATTATTCTAGCCGATTATTTATAATGATTACGGTTTTAAGGTTCTACGACGTGGTCTTTGAAAAAATGCCCCTAGAACTAATGGAACTGGTAGATTATATAAAGTTGTCGGAAGAAATTGCTAGGGAGTTTCCGCAAAAACAAAAAACCATAGTAGAAACGCTTTTAACCCAGTCGGCCTCTATCAGAAAAAGAAAGACCGAATTAAACGCCTTAATAGAAAAACTTAAAAAAGAAGTTGAAGCGCTTGCGACTTTTGCCCAAAACGTAACTTCCACCTACCGTGCGCTTGGCGGTGAAGCCCAAACGTCGCCCGAAAAGGTGTTAAGCGCAATTAAGCATTCAGGCGATTTATATTATTTGGTAAACGGAATAACCCTGCTCAGAGAAGAAGGCGTTTTATTTTCCGATTTGACCGTTTAATTTAATAGGTATATAAAATATTCGATTAGTCAATACTCTCCACGAAGACGTGGGGAGTTTTTTTATGCGCAAAAAGATATTAGCAATAACTTTCGTACTTTTAATGTTCGGATATTTAATAAACGCGTATAACCAACCGATTTTTAAGGGGTACGCACAGCGATTTACCGTTTATCTAGGCGATAATTCGTCAAACGCTAGGCAAAGAACTGTCGAGCGATTAGGCTACGCGCTATCTCTAAATAAGTTTGGAGAGAGTTGCTCGGTAAAAAAAGAAGATTTTGATATAGACGAATTTATTAACACGTTTTCGGCTCAGCCCGTCTTTAGCGAAAGTTTACCCGAGGGAGAAAATTATTACTTTTATTCGCCCTCTGTTAAATACCTAAAAACGCTGGGAGATAAAAGGGTAAACTTGCAAGTCTTTATAGGGGAAGACAGGGTGGTGTTAGGCTCGCCTATAATTTTTGGGGGCTATTAAAAGGCATACGTATAAATTTTATTTTTTATGGAAATAATCGCTACATAACTTAATCTGGAGGAACGAAATGAAAAAATCAACAGCAAAATTAATATTATTTTTAAGAAAGAACGCGGTTTACTGCATCTTGGCGTTTTGTATTCTTGCCGTAGGTCTATCGGTAACGCTTATGATGGTTAACCGTCCCGAAGGAAACGGAGGACTTATCAACAACGAGATGAATTTGCCCGACGATTCCTTAAACGTAGAAAACCCCGAAGAACCCGACAAGCCCGACCAACCCGTCGTTTCGGTGATATCTTTCGTTATGCCCGTGCAAAATCCTATCGAGATTGGCGAGTATTGCGAAACGGTATCGTTTAACCAAACGCTAGGCGTTTACGAGGCTCATAGAGCAGTTGACTTTTTCGCCGAAGAAGGTAGCGCCGTTTACGCAGTTATGGACGGCATGGTTGAGAGTGTGGACAACGCAATCCTTAACGGCGTGACTATCTGCATAAATCACGGCAACGGTCTTAAAACCTATTATAACTCGCTAATGGACGCAGACGCGGTGGTTGTAAATCAAAAGGTTTCTGCAGGCGACGTGATAGGCGAAGTGTCTTCTACCAACAGACAAGAATATAAGTCGGGCGCGCACTTGCATTTTTCCGTGACTGAAGACGGCGTGACCGTTGACCCTACGAAATATTTAAATTTTGAAGAAAAATAACTTTTAACGCAAGGTCTAAATTTGTCATTAAAAACTAAAACTCCGAATAGTATAGGGTAAGCTTGTATTATTCGGAGTTTTTTTATGAAAAAATTTTTATCTTTCGCGCTAGCTCTAATTTGTCTATCTTTCGCCCTGTTTCAAGCGGGCTGTAAAGGCTGTAACGGTTGTAATAAAGACAAAAATCGCACCAAATACCTTATTGACGTCACGATAGAAGACAACCTTTTAACGGGCGTAGAAACGGTAGATTTTTACAACGATTTTTCCGTACCCGTCAGCCATTTGGAATTCAACTTGCACGCCAACGCTTTCCGTAAAGACGCAGGGTATAAACCTATCGCCTCGCAGTATATTAACAAGGCGTATAAAAACGGATTTAGTTATGGAGAAACGAATATAAACTTGGTAACTTGCTCGGGCGAAAACTTGCCTTTTGAAATAGTTGGGCAAGATAAAAACGTGCTTAAAGTTACTCTGCCGAAAGAAGTTTTTCCTAACGAAAGATGCACCGTAGAAATAGACTATTCAATAACGCTGGCAAACGTAGTTGCCCGTACGGGAATAAACGAGCACACCGTAAACCTTGCAAATTTCTATCCGATTTTGTGTGCAAGGGATTCGGGCGGGTTTTATCAATGTTTGTATTATTCGGCGGGGGACCCTTATTTTAGCGATTGCGCTGACTACGAGGTGAGCGTTACTACTAACGCCGATATAGTGGTTGCCTCGAGTGGAAAATTAATTTCGCAAAAGCAGACGAACGGAAAAAACAAATGCGTTTACAAATTAAACTCCGCGCGCTCGTTTTGTCTGGTTTTATCAGACGAATTTAAGGTATTAAAAGACGAACAAGACGGCGTGGAAATTCTATATTATTACTACGACGACGCCGACGCTTTCGGTAGCGTGGACACGACGAAAAAAGCCTTAAAATTGTTTAACGAGAAGTTTGCTAATTACCCTTATTCTACCTATACGGTCGTTCAAACGGAGTTTTTGCAAGGCGGTATGGAGTTTCCCGGACTAGTAATGATTAGCGACGCATTAGAGCACGAGGCGTATTTAGAGGTAATCGTTCACGAAACGGCGCATCAATGGTGGCAAACTATGGTTGGCAATAACGAGATTGAACACCCCTTTTTAGACGAAGGTCTTGCCGAGTATTCGGTCGTTTTATTCTACGAAAAATACCCCGAGTACGATATGAGAAGAAAGGACATAATTTCATCTTGTGAAAAAACCTTTAGGCTGTTTTGTTCAATCACGGATAAACTAGACGGGGAGGTTAATACCTCTATGCTCAGGGGGCTTAACGGATATTCTTCTGAGTACGAATACGTAAACGTTTGTTACGTTAAGCCTTGCATAATGTTTGAATATTTACGCCAAAGCATTGGGGAAAACAAATTTTTTAATGGTCTAAAAAAGTATTGCTCTACCTACGCTTTTAAGAATGCCACCCCAGACGACCTAATAGGCGCGTTTGAATCGGTGGGCGCGAACGCCAACGGATTTTTCGAAGGTTTTTTTAGCGGGAAGGTAATAATTTAGCCGTAAATAATCTTTTTAAATTGCCTTAAGCCTTTTTTTAACAAAAAAACCCCTTAAAAAAGTCGTTATACTTACATATAATAAACATTATTTATTGACAAACCTTTTAATAGGTGTTAAAATAATTGAGTATAATATTCGGCTTTAACAAGGAGTCTTTATGAAAAAATTTATTAAGACGTTAATAATAACGGCGTTGGTTGCAGTATCGTGCCTTTCTATCGTTGGATGTAAAGGTGACGATAACTCTAGTTCTGCTACCGGCGTTATTTATAAGAAGTATAACGGAGAAGATTTCTACACGGTGTATGACTACGTGGACGACGGCGCTACCACTTTAAATATTCTTGCAGAAAAAGACGGCTATCCCGTTCGTAGAATCGCCTCTGGCGCGTTTGACGGCGCTAGCATAACCGATATCCAAGTTCCTTCTTCGGTAACCGAAATCGGCAAGGGCGCTTTTAAAAATATGAAAAACCTCAAAACCATTACCGTTCCTTTTATCGGTAAAACCGCTGAGTCCGACGCTTTTATTCTAGAGTCTTCGTCTAATAATCACGACAAGGCTATCAACGCAGAAAGAACTATCAGCCACTTCTTCGGCGAAGAAAGTTTTGAGCAAGGCGTTAAAATTACTAACAACTATAACTCCGTAAACACCACTACTTGTTACGTTCCTTCTACCTTTACTACTGTTTACTTAACTCCCGTAAAGGACTACGCAGTTCCTATGTACGCTTTTAGCGGTATGGTAAACTTAAGCAAGGTAGTATTAAACAGCAACGTAACTGCTATCGGCGAAGGCGCGTTTATGAACTGCGTTTGCCTTAAGGATATGGCGATTTTATCAAACGTTAAAACGGTATATGCAAGGGCTTTCAAAGCTTGCGCTATGCTCGACACCACTAAACTTTTCGCAAACGCCACCTCTTTAGAAAAGATTGGCGAATCTGCTTTCGAAGGAACTAGAATTAATTCAGTAGTTTTACCTGCAAACGTTAAGGAATTAGGAAAGGCTTGCTTTAAGAACTCTGAAATCAACTCGATTACTTTATCTTCTCAACTTAAAGAAATCGGCGTAGAGGCTTTTGCGGGTTGTAAATATCTTGTAACCGTAGATGCATCGTCTTGCGCTAACACCGTAGAACTTAACGCGTTTACCTTTGCAGACTGCGTTAAACTTAAAAATCAAGGTATCGATTTAGCCAAGTTCGATTACGCGTCAACCACCTTTATGGATAGCGGTGTAACCCTCGGCTAATAGTAGAGTAAAAGTTATAAACTGCACGAAAAATCGTGCAGTTTTTTATTTTAAGTATAAAAGTTTTAAATAGGCTAATAATAATTGTTACACCTTCCCGCGCGCATACATAGGAGGGCTGTAATGAACAGTAAGGTTATTATATGCGGTGTTAATACCGCCGAACTACCAAGGATAACCACAGAGCAGTCGGAGGACCTTCTAAAACAAATTGCTCTAGGAAGCGAAAGCGCAAGAGAACGGTTTACCGTGGCGAATATGCGATTAGTGCTATCGGTTATAAAGCGGTTTTGGCGAAACAAAGCAACTTCAGACGACGTTTTTCAAGCGGGGTGTATAGGGCTTATTAAGGCAATAGATAATTTTGATTTGTCTTTTAACGTAAAGTTTTCCACCTACGCCGTGCCTATGATTATAGGCGAAATAAAACGCTTTTTGCGTGACGGAAACTCCTTGAGAGTTCCCCGTAGTATCAGGGATACGGCGTATCGTGCACTTAAAACGAGGGGAGATATTGAAGGTAGGCACGAGGAGGCAACGCTTGAAAAAATAGCCAAAGAAATGAACTCCACCGAGAGTGAGGTTGCCTACGCACTAGATTCAATATCCGATACCGTATCTTTATACGACCCCGTTTTTAATAGTTCGGAGGACACTTTGCTTATAATGGACCAACTTGGCGACGCAAAAAACACCGACGAAATTTGGACGGAGAACGTGGCGCTCTCTCAAGCCGTATCGTACCTTGGAGAAAGGGAAAAACGCATTATATATTTAAGATACTACGAAGGAAAAACCCAAACGGAAATTAGCAAGGAAATAGGCATTAGCCAAGCGCAAGTTTCCAGATTAGAAAAAACTGCGCTTAAAGAAATAAAGCGTTCAATAAGATGTTGATAATATTTATTTCGCTCGTTTATACGGGCGATTTTTCTTGCCTCTAATTTGGCTAGTTGACATAAAATCAATAATGTGATACAATACGAATCGTTAGCATTACGCTTTATAAAATTATTTTTACACAGGTAATAAAATGTGTGAAGTTAAAAAGAAAAACGGTTTTGCAAGCGGAATAGGTTTTGTGCTTGCGGCAGCAGGTTCGGCAGTAGGGCTGGGCAACCTTTGGGGCTTTCCGTATAAGACGGCGGCGTACGGTGGCGCGGCTTTCGTATTAGTTTATATTCTATGCGTACTCTTTATAGGTATAGTTGCTATGATTGCCGAAATTTACCTTGGCAGACGCTCGCAATCAAACACTATTACGGCATTTAAAAAGGTAAACAAAAATATGGGCTGGGCAGGTATGCTTGCCATCATAATTCCTACGTTTATTATTTGCTATTACTCCGTACTCGGTGGATGGACGGTTAGATTTACCGTTAACTCTTTTCAATGGAACGAAGCCTTTTCTAACTCAAATTCTTTCGGCTCGTTTATTTCTAATCCTTATATGCCCGTTATCTTTACCGTAATCTTTTTAGCAATGTCGGCTATCATTATTATGGGTGGCGTAAAAGACGGTATCGAAAAGGCGTCCAAAATATTGATGCCCGCGCTCTTTATTATAGTCGTTCTTATCGCTATATACGCTTTGTGTCTAGGCGAAGGCGTTGCAGAAGGTCTTAACTTCTATCTTAACCCAGACTTTTCTAAACTGGGTTTCGAAGGCGTACTTGCCGCAATGGGACAAGCCTTTTATTCGCTTTCACTCGGTATGGGCATTATGATTGCGTACGGCTCTTATACCGGTAAGGAAATTAAAATAGGCAAATCTGCAATTTTGGTCTGCATTTTCGACACTCTGGTTGCGCTTATTGCCGGCTTAGCAATATTTACTTCTATCGGTCACTTTAACCCCAACGCGTTTAAGGAGGGTAGTGGCGTAGCGCTAAAAAGTGTAGGTCTTATGTATCAAACCTTGCCTCAAGTTTTTGCAAGCCTTGGTTGGTTCGGTAAAATCGTTTCCTTCTTGTTCTTTGCAATGGTTACGATTGCAGCGTTAACTTCGGTTATTTCGTTATTAGAAGTAGCAACCCAGTTCGTAATTCAAAAATTCAAGGTTAAAAGAAAAAAGGCAACCCTCATTTTAGCTTTATTTTGTTTCGCCGTTTCTATTCCGGTTGCTTGGTCGGTTGGAGGCGCTTTCAACGGAAAGATTACCCTTTTCGGTTTTGATATGCTAACTTTCTTCGACGAAATTACCAACACCGTATTAATGCCCGTAGGTGCGTGCGTAAGCTGTATCGTTATAGGTTGGCTTGTTGAAAAGGGAACGTTTAAGCAAAGGCTCAACCCCTTTAATACCTATCGCGCGCTAGAGCAAGACGGCTTAGCGCTAGGCAAAGTAGGTAAACTCTTTGCTATTATGGTTAAATACGTAACTCCCTTGTTAATCCTATTGTTAGAAGTGTTCGGTATTATCGCAAAGTTCAACGAATATTTTGCATTAAACTTAAACTTCGTTTGGATACTTGCAGGCGCAATAGTGCTTATGGCCGTTGGCGTTACCGTTTATTTCGTCTTCTTTAGAAACGTAGAAACCGGTTGCAACGCAGACGAAACTTAATAATATAAAACGACTAAAGTCCGCTTTTACTAAGGCGGACTTTTTTGCCTTTTAAAACATAAAATAAACCTTTATAGCATAAAATCGAGTATGAGATTAAGTTATAGAGAACTGCAAAAACGAGAAGTTATAAACGTTGTGGACGGAAGATGTTTAGGTAGGATTACGGATATTGACTTTAGTTTTCCTGAAGGCACGATTACGGGTATAGTCGTTCCGGGAAGACGGGTTAGGTGGTTTAGACTGTTTGACAAAACGGATATTTATATTGACCACAGGCGCATTATAAAAATAGGGGGAGACGTTATACTCGTAAACGTTAACTGTGGGGAAACCTGCGCTCCAAACGTTAGACCTACCTCTACGCAAAAAAAGGGAAAAGGTTGCCCACCACCCGCTTGCCCGCCTCCGTGTCCGCCCCCGTGCCCACCGCCGTGTCCACCGCCTTCGCCCCCGACCAGTTCGTCTAATGCACCTACTTGCGAGCAACTATTCGGCGAGGACTACGGGTACGAAGACTATTAAAATTTACTTTGATATCCGTTATAAATTTCAAAACCCCCTTGAAATATAAACTCTATTGGTTTATAATAAAAGCGTAGCACAGGCTACGGGCTAAAAGCCCTAGATATATGATAAGCCAATTAATAACACAGGGGGAATACTAATTATGGGCAATTTATTATCAGAAAACATTAGAAATATCGCTTTAATAGGACACGGTGGCGAAGGTAAGACTTCACTAGCCGAGGCCATTTTGTTTAACGGCAAAACGATAGACCGTTTAGGTAAAACGACCGATAAAAACACGGTTATGGACTTTGACGAGCAAGAACTAGCAAGAGGCATATCTATTTCTCTTGCGGCTGCCTATACCTACTGGCAAGACGTTAAGATTAACATAATCGACGTTCCGGGCTTTTACGATTTCGAAGGTGAATTCGAAGCGGCAATTCGCGCCGTTGGTTCGGCAGTTTTAGTTGCAGACGCGTCTGGTAGCGTGTCCGTCGGCGCAGAAAAAGCGATAGATTATTGCTTAAAAAATCACGTTCCGCTAATGATTTTTATTAACGGTATAGATAAAGAAAATTCTAACTTCGTTGCAACTGTAGAGGCCTTTAGGGCAAAATACGGCAAGAAGATTGCAACTATGCACGCGCCTATAATCAGAGAAGGCAAAATGAAAGGCTACGTTTCGGTAGTATCCGGAAAAGCGTACGAATTTACTCGCGGTGGCAGAGAAGAAGTCCAAGTTCCTAAAGATATGGTTGACGAAGTATCCTTGCTTAAGGCAGGCTTAACCGAGGCGGCTGCCGAAACTAGCGACGCTTATCTAGATAAGTTCTTAGAAACCGGTTGGCTCTCTAACGACGAGATTATCGTAGGTGTTAAAAACGGTCTGTTTGCCGGCGACACTATTCCAGTAATGGGCGGTTCGGCTACGCAAAATATGGGCGTAATCAACCTTATGAACGAAATAGTGGCTATACTTCCCTCGCCAAAGGAAAGAAAACCCGTTTCCTACGAAAAGGCAGACGGCTCGGATATCGGTACGGTTAGTTGTGACGCTAACGCACCCTTTGCCGGTCAAATTTTTAAGACGGTTGCAGACCCGTTCGTTGGTAAACTCAATATGATTAGAGTATTTACGGGCGTATTAAAGAGTGGTATGACCGTTTACAATTCAACCACGGGCGAAAAAGAGCGTATAAATACTCTATACCTTATGAAAGGCAAAAAGCAAGAGCCGGTTGACCAACTAATCGCAGGCGATATAGGTGCGGTTAACAAACTTAACAATACTAACACGGGCGACACGCTTTGTGACGAAAGTTTTAAGATTAAGTTCGACCCAATTCCGTTTAATAAGCCCGTTTTAACTATGGCAATAACTGCTAAGAGTGGCGAAGAAGACAAGGTTTTCCAAGGTCTTAACCGTCTAGCAGAAGAAGATTTAACCTTTATAGTAGAAAAAGACAAAGAAACGGGCGAAACCGTTATTCGTGGTCAAGGCGAAACGCAGTTAGACGTTCTTTGCAAAAAATTAAAGGCTAAGTTCGGTTGTGAAGCGATATTGTCTGACCCCAAGGTTGCCTTTAAGGAAACCATTACGGCTACCGTTGAGGCTGAAGGTAAACATAAAAAACAAACGGGTGGCGCTGGTCAATTCGGCGTAGTTAACATCAAGTTCGAGCCGGGCGCAAGCGACGGAGAATTCGAATTCGTTGACGCAGTAGTAGGCGGTGCAGTTCCCAAGCAATTTATACCTGCTGTAGAAAAAGGTTTAAGAGAGGCTATCCAAAAGGGCGTTCTTGCAGGATATCCGGTAGTAAATATTAAATGCACGTTATTCGACGGAAAATATCACCCCGTTGACTCTAAGGAAGTTGCTTTCGTATCGGCTGCAAAACTTGCTTTCGAAGAGGCATGCGCTAAAGCAAAACCTGCGATTTTAGAGCCTATTTATTCTTATAAAATAACCGTTCCCGACAACTACACGGGCGACATTTTAGGCGATATGAACAAGCGTCGCGGTAGAATTTTAGGTATGGAAACGGTTGACGGCTTACAAGAAATCTCTGCCGAAGCACCCGTTATCGAGATGCTTAAATACGCAACTGATTTAAGAAGTATGACTCAAGGCAGAGGCAGATACTCGTCTGAATTCTTATGTTACGAAGTAGTTCCCTTCTCTGCGCAAGATAAGATTATTGCAGACGCTAAAAAATAACCCTTAAGGGAGAAAATAATGATTCTTTCAATATGTCCTAACCCAAGTATCGACTGCACTATTGAACTAGACAGTCTTAACGTGGGTAGGCTAAACCGAATAGACAGTAAAATGGAAAGTTATTCGGGAAAAGCGTTAAACGTAGCAATCGGCGTAGCAAGACTTTCGCTAGAAAGTCTTGCTACGGGCTTTATGTTTGACAATCATAGCAAGATGTTCGAGCACGTTTTAGATAAAGAGGGCGTTAAATACGACTTCGTTTACAATCAAGGCAACACCAGAACCAACTATAAGATTATAGATAAAAAGTCAATGCTCACCGAAATCAACGACAGGGGTGAAAACGTAGGCGAAGACAAGCAGGCTGAACTGGTAAAAAAAGTGCAAGAACTTTCTAAAGACGCCGACATGGCAGTCGTTAGCGGTAGCGTACCTAGGGGAGTTAGTAGCGATTATTACGGAAAACTCGTTTCGGCAATAAAACAAGGCGTTAAAATAGTGATTGACGCCGAAAAAGAAGGCACTCTATCGGCGATAGGCGCAGGCAAAATCTTTATGGTTAAGCCCAACCTAAACGAACTCGAAAATTTTTGCGGTAAAAAGGTTAGAACTAAAAAAGATATAGTAGAGGCTATAAAAAAATACGTAGATTTAGGCGTGGAAAACGTTTTGGTTTCTATGGGTACGGAAGGCGCTATTTTATCTGATGGAAAAACTAGTTATTATTGTAAGAGCGCGTCGGTTGCAGTAAACTCTACGGTAGGCGCGGGCGACAGTATGGTTGCCGCGGCTTGCGTGGGATTTAGCAAGGGCTACGGCTACGAGGAAATCTTAAAGATGGCGGTAGCGGCTGGTACGGCTGCGGTTACGACTAGCGGTACTAATCTTTTCTATTACGATAAGTATAAGGAAATTTACAACAAAATTTTCGTTGAAAAATTAAACTAAATTCAATAAATTCCAAAAAAAGTATAAACAGTTTGCAAAATACGCAAACTGTTTTTATGTTTAAAAAGAAATTTCTTTCTCTATTAAACTACGCCGAGGAGAAACGGATATCGACCGTGGCGGGCGCGTGGGTTTTTTATTTCGTTTCGGCAATAGTGCCTTTAACTTTTTTATTCATAACGGCGTATGGAGTTTTTGGCGTGGACGTTTCTAAAGATTTGGTGTCTAGACTTCCCGAACAGTTTAGAGAAAACGCCTATTTGCTTGTAGAAACGGCTAATCGCGCGTCGGGGAAAGTGACAGTTTTCTTCGTGTTCACTACGCTCTTTTCGAGTTCTGCATTAATTCGCCAAATGCTTAAAGACGGGAGTAGAATTTACGGGGTGGGAAGAAAAGACAAGGGCGTAAAAAGAATTGTAAAAGGTGTTTTTGCGGTATGCGTTTTATTTTTCGTTTTTATGCTGTGCGCTTTGTTAATATTGTTTGGCAAACACCTGTTAAACACCGTTTTTCACGGTGAAAAAAAGGGCTTGATAACCGTATTAACGGCGGTATCTTTTACATTAATAAGTTACGCCGTAATAGTTTTGTTAAATCTGTTTATTTGTCCTATCGACACAAAAAAGTCGGTGGTATTATTTTGCTCGCTTATATCGTTAGCGTTAGTCTTTTTAGGAACGATGGCGCTAAAATTCTACGTGGAGTTTTTTAGCAGATACAACCGATTTTACGGGGGGCTTGCAGGCGCAATAGGGCTACTCACTTGGACTTATTGGTGTATGTTAGGTTTGGTTGTGGGCGTTGTGTGTTTGGAATTTATAACGAGAAAGAAACTATTGTAAAAAATTAAGGAATTCAATCATAAAAAGTCGAAAACTCTCATAATAATAATTAACTATTATCGGGGGAAAGACAATGAGAGATGACGTAATAGAGGAGAGAGTATATAAAGAGGCGTATTACATAGCGCAAACGGGCGAAACGGTGCGAAACACCGCAAAGATATTTATGGTTAGTAAGTCCACCGTACATAAAGACGTTACCGAAAGACTGAGCAAAATGAATAAAACCCTTTACGCGCAAGTAAAAATAGCCTTAGAAAAGAACCTTGCCGAACGGCATATTCGCGGTGGCGAGGCAACTAAGCTTAAGTTTAAGGGAAAAACCAAAAACAGAGTTGCAATTAAATAGTTGACAATATTACCGTTTTATAATAAAATAAAATTAATAAAAATACCTAAACTAAAAGGTACGCCTGAGGGGAAGGGATGAATAGTTTATATTCTGGCACTTTTTGCGTGTCGCAGTTTTGCTATCTCTCTTTTCTAACAAGAGAGATTTTTTGTTTTAAGGCTACCTGATATAAAGGAGACGGTTATGAAAAGACTACTAACGTTTATACTTTGCGCACTAACGCTTTTTACTTGCTCGTTTGCCTTTGCTTGTGGCGGAGACGAAACTAACGGGGATAAAAAGACCTTAACTTTCTACGCGCCCGACGGCGCTCCTGCGCTTGCAATCGCAAAGTTTATTAAAGACGGCGAAAATTTTGACTTGCCCGACGCACTTATCGATTACCAAGTCGTTTCTGCAAACGATATCGGTGGCGTAATGAGTCGTGGCGACGGAGATTTTATAGTAATGCCCGTCAACGCCGCTAGCAAGTTGTATAAGGCAAACCCAAATTCGCCTTACGTTATGGCTGCGGTAATAACTCACGGCAATCTTTACCTTATGAGTAGCGACGGCACTCAGTC
>JAFZIB010000007.1 GCA_017554545.1 Clostridia bacterium | reverse complement strand
AGCCAACTTGATTTAACGATAGTCCAAGAGCAAATTAAAAAGCCCTTCCTTACGAAAGAGCAAATACGCTTTGGAATAGAGAAATTTAAGAAGTTGGATATTTCAACGAAAGAAGGTAAGCAAAGGTTAATCGACGGGTTTATCAATGCGATATACCTTTATGACGATAAGATAACCTTTACCTTCAACTACAAGGACGGAACAAAAACAGTTTTCCTTTCGGAACTTAACTGCACCCCGTCCGGTTCGGATTTAAAATGCCTTGGGGCACCAAAATTTATAAACCGAAACTTTTAGTTTCGGTTTTATTTTTTATAATATTAAAAAACGCAAGAAATCATCTTGCGTTTTTCGTTTTTTACCAATCGTCTTTAGGCGTAGTTTTAATATCGTCGTAATACTCAAAGTATTTTTCCTTAGAGGTTTTCTTTGCATCGTCAACCCATTCTTCAGGATACATAGCGTCCTCTTCCTTATTATCAGCCTCTCGCATGTAGTCGTATTGAGTTTTATATTGATATGACATAAAACGTTTTGCTCCTTTAGTCCTACTAACTTTCTTTTTTGATTATATCATAAAGCGCGCTATTTAGCAAGGTAATCCTCTGCATAATTATTTTTAACTAATCAAACCTTTTTTGCAAATTTTCAACGCCAAATTTCAATTGTAAAGACCGTGTCGTCTTTCCTTAATAAATTACACGATAACGAATTAATACAATTTAGAAAGGCTTTTTTAGGTTTATAAAAAATAAAATCCGTATAAACATACGGATTTATATTTTAATTAGTCAACTAATTCAATGATTGCTACTTCAGCAGCATCACCCTTACGAGGTCCAAGTTTGTAAATTCTGGTGTAGCCACCGCCTTGACCTTTTTCTTCTTTACGAGCAGCATACTTAGGTGCGTATTCGTCGAAGATTTTTTCGATTAAGGGATATTTGATTGCTTGAGTTCTCTTTTTGAAATCAGCCTTGCTTTCCTTAAAGCCCTTAACTTCTTGGAGGTCGTTAACGAGAGTCATAATTTTTCTTCTAGCGTTAAGTTTTTTGGTACCGTCCTTAATTAAGGTCTTTTTGGTTTCCTTTCCCTTAGCGTCGGTAACAGAAACTTCAGATTCAATAGTGTCTGCGTAGGTGTTAACTGCTAAAGTAATAATTTTTGCAACGTAAGACGCAACTTCCTTAGCACGAGCTTCGGTAGTTTCGATTCTGCCGTGCCATAAAAGTGCAGATGCTTGATTTTTAATGAGCGCTAATCTTTGTGTAGCGTTTACTCCTAATTTTCTAGCCATGATGGTTAGTCCTCCTTCTCCTTAAGTTTAAGACCGTAACTTTCGAGTTTTAATATAACCTCGTCAATAGATTTTTTACCTAAGTTACGAACCTTAAGCATATCGTCTTCGGTTTTCTTGGTTAAATCATCTACGGTATGAATACCGGCTCTCTTTAAGCAGTTGTAAGAACGAACTGAAAGGTCTAATTCTTCGATAGTCATATCGAGAATCTTCTTTTTCTTATCTTCTTCTGGGGGAACAAGAATTCCGATGTTGCCTACTTCAGAGAGAGAAACGAACATTTTAACGTGTTCTTCTAAAATCTTTGCAGCAAGACTAACGATATCTCTACCGGAGAAAGCACCGTTGGTCCATACTTCTAAAACGAGTTTATCAAAGTCAACGCTTTGTCCAACACGGGTTGCAGTAACGTTGTAACTAACCTTTTTAACTGGGGTGTAAATGCTGTCGATTGCGATATTATCGATAATATCAGTCTTGTGTTCGTCAGCACCTTGGTATCCTCTACCACGTCCAATAGTAAGTT
>JAFZIB010000006.1 GCA_017554545.1 Clostridia bacterium | reverse complement strand
TCGTCTTTAATACCGTTACCGTATAATCTATATTTACTCATTTTTATCTCCTTCTCAATTATAAGAAACTCTTTATAAATTTAAGACCTTTTACGATATCTGCAATGGGGTCTGCACCCGTTTCACGCTCAATCGTTAAGTAGCCTTGATAGTTAAGGTCTTTTAGAGTTTGGATATATTGTTTCCAGTTTACGTTACCTTCGCCAAGCGGGGTTTCGATAAAGTAATCTGCAACGTTAAGAGCCTCTATACCGCCCTCTGCAAAGTGGTCGTAAACGGCCTTGGGAGGTATCTTCATAAGTCTCTTTCCGTCTTTAACGTGAGTGTGAACGATATATTGTCCAAGGAGCTTAACTGCTTCAATCGGGTTTTGCTCGGTAACCATAACGAAGTTTGCAGGGTCTAAATTGATGCCTACGCCACCGTAAACGTCGTTTATCATGTTTTTATCCTTGCCGATAGGACCACCGATATCGTAAATGAAACGGTGAAGAACGCTTGCCTTTTCCGGACCGGTTTCGATAGCCATAGTAACGCCGTGCTCACGAGCGTAAGCACCGCATTCTTTTAATGCGTTAAACATTACTTTATATTTGGGGTCTCTTGGGTCGTCGGGTAGAACGCCTATGTGGGTAGTAACTACCTTAGCGCCGAATTCCACTGCTAAATCGATAATTTTTTTAGTCTTTTCTACTCTCTCTGCGTTGTCTGCCTCGATTTCGTAGCCGTGGCCACCCATATCACCGCAAAGAGCGCTAACTTCTAGATTGTTGTCTTTAAGCAATTTCTTGTAGTACGCCTTGCTTTCTTCGGTTAAAACTTCGGGACTAAAAGTTCCGGTGGTTGCGTAAATCTGAACACCGTCAAAGCCGAGTTTGCTAGCCAAAACGATACTTTCGTCGAGCGGTTTTTTAAAGCAATCGGTAATAACGCCTATCTTCATAACTTGTTTCTCCTTAAAAATCTCGTTAATTTTTTAGAATTAGTTCCTTACTATTCCATTATAGATAGTTTAACATTACGAAGATGTTTTTGCAATAGTTTTTCGCTAATTATTTGCTTAAAATTTTAATAAATTAAGGATAAAATCTTATTTTAAATATTGAATTAAAAAATGCGTTGTGATATAATTTGTTTAGCAATAATTTTTTTGCTAAACGGAGGCAGTATGAAACAATATTTATTACCTAAAGAGGGTAAATTTTATAAGGCAAATTTGCACCATCACACCGTTTTATCCGACGGTCAAATGGGCGTGGACGAAACAAAGCAAAAATATATGGAAAAAGGCTATTCTATAGTGGCTTTTACCGACCACGAAGTTATTATTCCTCACAACGACTTATCTGACGAAAACTTTTTGGCAATCACTTCGTTTGAAATTCAAATCAACCCTAAAAAGCCCACTATAAATTGGTCTTACACCAAGGCGTGCCATATGAACTTTTACGCCAAAGATAAAAACAACTTGGTTTGCCCTGCTTTTGACCCCAAATATCTTGAATGTAATTGGTTAGAGCATACTAAGGCATACGTAACACCCGAAATGTATACTGCCACCACCGACCGTGACCATACTACCGAGTGTTTTAATAAAATTATTAAAGAAGCCAACGACGCTGGTTTTTTGGTATCGTATAACCACCCCGTTTGGAATAGGCACAACTATTTAGATTACTCTCCACTAAAGGGATTATGGGCTGTAGAGTGCTATAACTCTGGCTGTGCTTGGGGTAATTTGGAAGACACTATTATCCCCATTGACGACCTAAACGCTCTTGGCGAAAGGGTTGTGCCAATAGCAACTGACGACACACACTATCGCCGTGACGCTTTTGGTGGTTGGACTATGATTAAAGCCGATAATTTGGAATACGACACTATATTAAAAGCAATGGAAAATGGCAACCTTTACGCTTCAACCGGCCCCGCAATAGAAGAACTTTATTTAGAAGACGGCGTGTTAAAAGTTAAGTCATCTGCGGCTAAATATATCGCCTTTTCTACCGAGCGTAGATATTGCACTAGACGCTACGGCGAAAATGGTGCGCCAATTTTCCAAACGGAATTTGACCTAACCGATTATATCGAAAAATCAAGAGGCGTTGTAAGCGATATGGGCGTGCCGTTCTTTAGAGTAATGGTTGAAGATTTTGAAGGCAAAAAAGCCTATTCCAGAGCATATTATATGGACGAAATTTTAGACTTTAAAAAATAAATGGCAATTATAAACTAAACGTTAAATATCAAAACCCACTTAAAAAGTGGGTTTTTTGTTACACAAAAACGCTTGCAACCAAAAATATATTTTGCTATAATAAGTGAGTAACAAATTTAGGGGTATCGCCAAGCGGTAAGGCTCCGGACTCTGACTCCGTCATCGTTGGTTCGAATCCAGCTA
>JAFZIB010000047.1 GCA_017554545.1 Clostridia bacterium | reverse complement strand
GGTTGGACTGAAAAAACCCTTAAAGACGCACTTGGTGTTAAATCGATTTTCTTTAACGGGGCAGAGGGCGACGTAGGTTCAACCAACGTTCACCCCAAAGACGGCGACATGAACGATACCGAAATCAGTTTCGACAACGAAATGAAATCACCGGGTATGGCAAGATTCGTAGGCAGAGCAATCGCGGGAACGATTTTGCAAGTTTACGACAAGGTTAAATACGTTGACGTGGACGATATCGATATAATAATAAAGGATATAAAAGTTAAGTCTAATATGCCCAAGCCCGAAGAAGTTCCGCTAGCAATAAAGTATAAGGAACTTCACGAAAGCGGAAGGGATTGCGATATACCCTTTAAGGCAATGCAACTAACCACGGCTGTAGCCGACGCTATTAGAAAGGTAGAGCTAGCAAACGGCCCCGAATACTTCCCCGTAAAACTCACGGGCGTAAAGATAGGCGAAATCGCAATGCTAGGAATTCCGGGCGAACCCTTTACAGATGTTGGCGTAGGTATCAAAGAGGCAGAGGGCTGGGGTTTAATAATGCCTTGTTCGCTCACCAACGGCTCAATTGGTTATTTCCCAATGCAATCGGCGTTTGACGAAGGTGGTTACGAGGCAAAAACTTCTCGTTTTGGCGCGGGCGTTGCCGAAACAATAATAAAAGAAGGCAAAAAACTTCTCGACGAGTTAAGAAAATAGTTTTAATAGGCGAAACGTTGTAAAATAAAATCGGTTACAGAGTAATCTGCGACCGATTTTTTTGCATAAAATTTATAAAATAAAAACAGATAAAATTTTAAAAATTTTGTCGAAGAAAATTCAAAAAAACGATTGACAACTACAAAATGAATGTATATAATAATTACGTATAATTATAATTAGGGGAGTATTGTACCATTTTTTAGGGGAAAATGCCATAAAAAGTTAAAAAACAGCGTGTTTTTTTGCAAAATTTGGCAAAAATTTCACTCTAAAAAGCAAAAAAACCCGTTATAAAAATACGAAAATAAACAACTAGCTACATATACATTATATATAATGGCTATAACCGTGCGAGAAAAATATTACCCAAAACATTTGTTAAGGTATGCGTAGCAAAACAAATTTGCAAAATTTTAGGAGGAATGTGATAATGAAAAATTATCTCGAACCCACGTTAAGCATTACGAAGTTCGACGCGGAAGACGTTGTTATGGCGTCCGTATTCGGCGATTTCGTAGATAGTTGGCTTGACGTTTTCAAGGAGGGCTTCTAATGTTAAAGAGTATTAAGACTAAATTAACGGTAATTTTACTCGCCTTAGCATTAGTATGCTTTGGCTTTGGAATCGTTTCCAATACTGCCCCTGCCTTAGCAGAATCAGTTGTGACTTCACAAGGATTCTATCTAGTAGAAGGTGCAGGTGTAAACGTTTCCGGAACTAACGAAGACGGCGTTAAAGCACTTAGATGGACGGGCATAATGACCAAAGATTTCTACGACAATAATATCGTAGATAACGCATTTGGTGTAGCCGTACGTCCCGTTTATGATGCGAACGTAGAGATTAATGAAGAAGATTATGCAAAATTAACGCAATACTTCTCGTTCGACCAATACGTTAACGAAGTTTCGTTTACCGATGCAGGCGAATTTATGTTTGCATTCAACATCAGATACAACTACGTTGACGCAGTTCAACTAGGACTTGCTTACGACTTACAATTAGTAGCAGTTCCATACTACGTTGTAAACGGTGAAAAAGTGTTGGTAGATAGTGACGTAGATGCAGTTCGTCGTTCAGTAACCGGCGTTGCATTATATCACTTAGTAAACGGCACTTACGCAGTTGGCACTAGCCAATACGACCGTTTAGTTGGCTACGTTCCCGGTTGGAATGCAGAAAATAACGTAATTAAAACCGAAAGTATCGCTGCAACCGATACTATCGTTGCAACTGCAACCACTATTACTCCTGCTAGAGCGTATATCGGCGCACTTGATGTTACCGATTTCTTAGATGGTAATAGTTTAACTATTTCTAACCAATACGCAAGCGAAGACCAAACAATGCAAATTATCTTCGTTGACGCTAACGATACCGTAGAGGTATATAACTATAGCATAGAGTATTCGTTAACTTTATCCGATTATGATAACGTGCTATTTAGTGGCGAAAACGTTGCAACTTTAGAATCTTTATTTGCCGACCAAGGTGCAGGCGTTACCATTACTAATATCGAAGGTGGCGTAGAAAACCTCGTTTACGAAGACGGTAAACTCGACGGCGATTTCGTAACTAACGAATCGGGTTTCGTTACCGAAACCATTAAGGTTACCGCATTAGTTGGCGAAAAAACCGTTGTTAAGAACGTAACCTTAAAAGTTGCAACCTTAGTTATCGACGAGGCAGAGGACCTTAAGTATTTTACTTATAAAGGCGAATTTAAAGTAGCAGAAGGTACTGAAACCAGCAAGGATACCGATAAACAATTTGCTAATTATCTAATCGAACAAGCAAAACTTGGTAAAGAAACTACTGAACTTTACTGGGACGGCTACTACGTTCTTGCTAAAGATATCGATTGTACCGGATACGTTCACAATATCGCGGGCGAAAGTGGTTTAACCGACGTTTGTTATACTGCTGAAAGTTTAAACTCTGCGTTCTATTTTAACGACTCGGGTCGTGGTATGAACGTAGGTTCTGCCAACTTTAACATCCACAGTTCGTTATGGGGCGTAGCAGAAGATTACGGCCATATTTCCCGTGGTTTCTACGGCGCTTTCGACGGTCAAGGTCACACCATTAGCAACTTTACCTCTGGTAAGGGTGGATTATTCTCTATGCTTACCTACGGCGTAGTTAAAAACTTGGGCTTAGTAAACTGCGATAATTTAGCAAAATACGCGTTTGACACAGGTGTTTATAACGTTTATATTAACGGAACAAATCCCCGTATAGTAAATAGTGCTTTTAAAACTTGTACCTTTACTAACGTTTTAGTAGAATACACCGGCACCAGCCTTAACGGATATTCCGGATTAATGCCCTTCGTTGATAACCGTACCAACCCAAGTATGTATTATAACGTTGGTGGTGAATTAAGTACCGGTAGCAGAATCGACGCTACCTATAACAACTACGTTATTATTACCGATAAGCCGTTAGCAGTATATCGTGACTCTACCGTTGCAAACAACTATCAACAAGGTGTTAGAGCGTACGAAGCTGAATTAGTTGACGGTCAAACGCCTTCTTACGAGAATACGGTTTTATACACTCTTTCTTCTGGTACAACCACGAAAGTTACCGGTGCTAAAAACGCAGAAAAACTAGAAGGTGTTTATAGATTTACTTCTAACGAGACTGCAAAAGCAGAAATGACTAATAACCCCGAGTTATTTAGTTCGTTCTTATCTAACGATTTATGGTGCGTTAAAAACGGTAGATT
>JAFZIB010000046.1 GCA_017554545.1 Clostridia bacterium | reverse complement strand
CATATCAAGATAAGGAATGGGAATTATAAGACACATATAAAAGGCGAGAAAGTTCTCGCCTTTTATGTTTATGGTTTTACAAACTTAAAATTACGCCGACTGACCATTTGTAAGAAAAAAGTTCAACTAAATTAGCACTTGTGCCACCAGAAAAAAGAACACCACCGCAGGTGTTCTTTTTTACGTTGAGAGAAGACTTGTGCACCCTGACCTTCGGAGAAGGGAAGGGGGCGAATAGGCAAAGAGCGTCCAGTGACGGAGGAACGAGCCTACGAGGTGGCAAGCGATATATCTTTTGACAATGCGAGAGGGGTGTGATATTATTAATAATAGTTGTTGATTAGTTTATCCGTCTAAAAGAAAATTTACGACGGGAAAACCTTTCCACCAACTTATTTATTGCTTAGGAGAAAATTTTAATGAGTAGGCTTAACGTTTTTCGTTGTGTTTTTGCAATAAGTGCTTTAGGGCTGTGTTTATCGTTGTTTTTCTTTATAAAAACTATTTCAACGCCATTTTTTTATAACAGGCCATACGAGAATAAAAGCAATATATATTATCCCTATTCTTTCATAATGCACGATGGCGGAATTTCAGAATTTAAAAATATCGACGGGGAAAATGTTCGCTATTATTTAGGATATGTTGAAGACGGTGTTTTGTATGGCACAACTTCAAGTGTTGACCGTATGCAAAAAGAAGCAATATTAAAAAACGCCTTTATTCTTTCTTTCGAGATTGATGGCGGGCATATTGATTACATTTGCTATGAGGCAAGAAGAGAATATTTTATAGAATTGTTTTTAATTATTACATTTGTTTGCGGTTCTATAGGCTTTGGACGAAGGATATTTTTAATTATAAGTAATCAAGGAAACCAAGAACCACCCCAACAAGACAATAACTAAATAATTAAAAAAGATAGGAAAGGAACTTGCCAAAAGCAGGTTCCTTTTTTATATCAAATTATCAAATGGCTAAAAAGATATGAAAATCGTATAAAGTTCAAAAAAAAGATAAGTTTTATATCTCCTTCGTATATCTTGATTTATATAAAAAAATATGATATTATTAACAAAGTAGTGTTTTTACAAATAAATTAACTAAGGGATGTTTTAAGTGTTAGCAATAGGTATCGGCATAGCGTCTTGCGTTGCAATGATTGTAAGCGTGCTATTTTTTCCTCAAATAAAAATTAAAAAACTCAAACTCGACAGTTATTGGGTTGTCGTTTTGCTCGGTGCAATTTTATTAATCTCGCTAGGCGGTATAGATTTAAAATATTTAGGTTCGGAACTCATAAAAGACTCCTCTATGAACCCTATAAAAATTTTAATCTTATTTATAACGATGACCGTTTTATCGGTATTTTTAGATGAAATAGGGTTTTTTAGTTATTTGGCGAGTAGGACGCTAAAACTTGCTAAAAACAGTCAGAAAAAACTTTTCGTTTGGCTATACGTTATAGTATCGATTCTAACCGTATTTACTTCTAACGACATAATCGTGTTGACTTTTACACCGTTTATCTGTTATTTTGCAAAAAACGCAAAGATAAATCCATTGCCTTATTTAGTTACGGAGTTCGTTGCAGCAAACACTATGAGTATGACGCTCATTATAGGTAACCCTACTAATATCTATATCGCCACCTCGTACGGCGTTAGTTTTATAGATTACTTTAAGGTTATGTTTATACCCACTATGTTTGCGGCGTTAGTATCCTTTGCGTTGCTATATTTGCTATTTAGAAAATCACTTCAAAAAACTGCGGAAGGCACGGCAGAACTCGTAGCAATCAAAGATAAAGTGCTATTAATAATAGGTCTAGTGCATTTGTCGGCTTGCACTATAATACTTGCAATTAGTTCATTCGTAGAAATTGAAATGTGGCTAGTTTCACTAATTTCTGCATTGAGTTTACTATTAATAGTAACCGTATATTGTTTAATAAAAAGGAAAAAGCCGGTAGAAATGGGTTTAACGCTAAAGCGCGCACCGTGGCAGTTAATACCTTTCGTTCTTTCAATGTTTACTATAATACTTGCCTTGCAGGCAAATTCGGTAACCGAACTTATCTCAAAGTTTTTAGGCGAAAAGAACGCAGTTTTTAAATACGGTGCACTATCATTCCTTTCTGCAAACGTAATAAACAATATTCCTATGAGCGTGTTCTTCTGTTCGGTAATAGCGCCCCTTCAAGGTGTGGCGCAAATCCAAGCAATCTACGCTACAATCATAGGCTCAAATTTAGGCGCTATCCTAACTCCGATAGGCGCGCTAGCGGGAATAATGTGGTCGTCGTTATTAAAAACGCACGAAGTAAAATATTCTTATTTAGACTTTGTAAAATACGGCGTAGTGATATCAATACCATCTTTAATCGTAACGCTTTTAGCGCTAATCATTATACTTTAGGGGAAAATTAAAATGCAAAACACAGTTGAAAAAAAATTCACACACAAAATCTCAATCGAATCTTATAGTGGAAACGAGCCTTTCTTGTTTATAAGCTATTCTCACGCAGACACCGAAATGGTGGATAAGATTTTAAGAGTTATCGATAAAGAAAAGTATCGTATGTGGTACGACGATACTATGGAAATCGGCGAAGATTTCCGTAACGAGCTAAAGAGTAAAATCGAGAATTGTTACGCCGTGTTACTATTCGTTTCAAAATCGTCTATGGCGTCTAAATTCTGCGGTATGGAAATTATAACGGCGTTTAAGCACGACAAAAAGATTTATCCGGTATTTATCGAGGACGACGTAGAAATTCCCGCAAGTATAAAAATGATTTTCGATAATCTTCAACACGTAAAAAGCGAGAATATTTTCGAGTCGGAAAAATATTTATGGAAACTAATCGACAGCCTACCTATCGAGACTATGAGAGCGCTAAACATTAACGACGGCGTGTTAGTAAAATGTAAAGACGGTAGTCCCAACCTTTCTATTCCGTCCGACGTGCGTGAAGTAGGCGAGGCGTCCTTTAGAAACTGCGAAAAACTAGAAAATATCGTGATAGGACCTAGCGTTTCGACCATTTCTGCCGAGGCTTTTAGAGGCTGTAAAATGCTGAGTAAGATTGAACTTGGCGAGAACGTTAAGAGGATAGGCGAGAGTTGTTTTAGAGACTGTATTCAATTAAAATCTATCGACGTAGAAAACTCTGAAATAGAAATCGGCGAAAGAGCGTTCGAAAACTGCGCGTCGCTAAAAGATATTAAACTTCCTAACGGTATGGCGGAAATTTACGGTGGCGTATTTAATAGCTGCAAAGCGTTAGAGGAGATTAGCCTTCCCGAAGAACTAACCATTTTAGGCGAGAGTTCGTTTGCAGATTGCATAAGACTTAAAAGTATAAAAATACCCGAAAAAGTTACTAAAATAGACGATATGGTATTTAACGGCTGTAGCGGTCTAGAAAAGGTTGAACTAGGCAAGAGTATAACCAAAATAGGCAAAAACGCGTTTAAGGATTGTACGTCGCTAGAAGAAATTTTTATACCTGAGCACGTAAACAGTATTGGCGTTAGTCCTTTTAGAGGTTGTAAAAAACTTTCTAATATTCAAGTTGACGCAAAAAACAGAAGTTTCAAATCGGTTGATAACATACTTTTTAACAAGAGCAAGTCTAAATTGATTTGCTATCCCGCTTGCATAGAAAACAAGCACTACGAGATTCCAGACAGCGTAATCACGATTAGCGACTGGTCTTTCTGCGAATGTTATTCGTTAAGGTCAATCAATATTCCCGACAGCGTTGAGGAAATCGGCGAAGGAGCGTTCTACAAGTGCACTTCGCTAGAGGAAGTAGTTATACCCGACAGCGTGGTGAGAATAGACGATATCGCGTTCAGAAATTGCACTAACTTGAAAAAGATAGTAATTCCCGATTCGGTTAGAGAGTTTGGCTGGGGCGTATTCAACGGTTGTTCAAACGTAGTAGTCGTTTGTAGCGACAACTCGGTTGCGGCAACTATGTGTAAAAAGAAAAACATTAAATACGTTCAACCAGAATAAGAAATAATATAATTAATTCTAAAAAAAGCACTCAAGTTAAAACGAGTGCTTTTTTATTACTTTTAAGTTGATTTTTGAAAGAAAATATGGTAAAATTACCTAGTATTGTGTATTCTAACGTTAAAATTCAATAAGGAAAGAGTTTTATGAGTATTTACGAAGGCAAGAAAAATTACGTTTTCATAAGTTACGCGCACAAGGATTCCGAAGTTGTTCTTCCAATCGTTAACGCAATGATGGAAAACGGCTATCGCGTTTGGTACGACCAAGGTATCGAGGCAGGTACGGAGTGGCCGGCTTACATAGAAGAACATCTAATGAATTGCGAACGCGCTATAATCTTTATTTCTCAAAACTCGGTTGACTCTATCAACTGCAGAAACGAAATAAACCTTGCAGCAACCGAGAATAAGGAAATGCTGGTCGTTTACCTCGAAGAAACCAAATTAAAACACGGTTTAAGTTTGCAACTCGGCGCAAGACAATCGCTATTTCGCGCAAGGCACGAAAGCGACGAGCAATTCGTGAACGAACTTTTAAACGCAAAGATACTTCAATGTTGTAGAGAAGGTGGCGAGGATTTCGATGGCGAGTTAATTTCTACTTCTATCGCTCTTCCTCCAATGCAACGTGGCACGCAAAACGGCGTTGCAGTAACTAACGATTTTAATAATTCCGAATATTACTATACCTTGCAAGAAAGAGCACACGGTCCTTCGCTTATCTCACGCGTTGGCGCAATGGGTTCAAACAATCCCAACGTGCCTTGGCCCGTTGGGAACTATTCTCAAACTATAAGCACGAGCCTATTTTCTGCCGTGCATTTCCATTGTAGTTTACTTCACCCCGTACAGACCGAAGGAGCGAAGAAAGTTGGAATTCGCATTTTTGACGACAGGGATATAGTAGTTTTCGAAAATCAAGCCGAGTTTACTTTTAAGCCGGGAAATCAAAGATTTTCGCTAACTTGGGTAATAAAAGAAAGTAACGGCTTTGCTCAAACGCCGGGCAACTATTCGGCGCTTATTTGGATTGACGATTCTAGAGCGTACGAGTTTAATTTTAGAATTACCGAAACTGCTCCTGCGCAAAGCACCGAGCAAACCATCGAGAACACGCTAGCCCTTCGCGCGTCGTTAAAAAAAGAAATGGAAGAACTCGAAAAGAAAACGGCGTTCCCCAAACTTGCTTTACTACAAGCAATCGTATGGGCAATTGCAATTTTCATGATAAAAAACCTTACCGACTTTGCGCAAAATATAGACTATATGGTTACGAGCTTAGATATGAGCACTCCGTTTACAATGGTTGGGTTAGGGCTCGTGGCGTTTATATTGACTATATGTATATTTAAAACTGCCAAAAAGGTCATACCGAACGGCTTTGTTAGATTTTTATTAGTATTCTTTTTAGGCACTTATTTTGGAATATATTTAGTCATTATGGGCTTAATAAACTTAGGCTCGCTTAGTAAAAATAAACAAAGATTAAAAGAAATAAAACTTATGTTGTAATTTTTCCCCCGTGCGATTAAGTACGGGGATTTTTATTAATGAGTAATTTCGCTTGATTTTTACTGCGATTTAATGTATTATAAATCGGTAAAGGTTATCACTCATGAAAAAGCTTAAAAGTTATATTCAAAACTTAATATTTCCAGCGCTAATTTTCGGCTTTATTACGGGCGTATTAACGGCGTCGGTCGTTATCTTATATAAACTCTTGGCTAAATACGTTATATCTTTTTCGGAGAGTTCGTACGAGTTCTTGCGTCAAAGACTGTATTTCGTTCCAATAGTTTTAGTAGCGTTATATTTTATCGCTTGGCTTTTTGCAAAAATATATAAAAAACAACCGAGAGTTAGAGGGGGCGGAATACCGTCGTCGATAGCGCTATTAAGAAACGTGGTTACTTTCAAATGGTTTAGAACGCTAATCGGGGTATTTCTTATGTCGTTAACCTCCTTTCTAGTG
>JAFZIB010000045.1 GCA_017554545.1 Clostridia bacterium | reverse complement strand
GGTGGGCATTCTGGGGTCGTCCCAACCGTCAACCGAGCCGTCCTCTACTAGTTTTTTAAGGTAACGCTTGCTCATAACCAGGTTGGTTACGTTAAGGCGCGCAAACTCTATTTGACGGGGCTTTGGAGCAAAGCCCAGTTCGATACCTACCCAGTCGTAAAGAGGACGGTGGTCTTCGAACTCTAAGGTGCATATAGAGTGGGTTACGCCTTGCAAATAGTCGCAGATAGGGTGCGCGTAGTCGTACATAGGATAGATACACCATTTATCGCCCGTTCTGTGGTGCGTTTGACGCAGTATTCTGTAAATTACGGGGTCGCGCATATTAATGTTGGGCGACGCCATATCGATTTTTGCTCTTAAGCATTTTTCGCCGTCTTTAAACTTGCCCTCTCGCATTGCCGTAAATAACGCAAGATTTTCCTCTACGCTACGGTTTCTAGAAGGACTTTCTACGCCCGGTTGGGTTAGCGTGCCACGATTTGCGCTGATTTGTTCTGCAGTCATATCGCAAACGAACGCCTTGCCTTTTTTGATTAGTTCTATAGCGAAATCGTAAATCTTTTCGAAAAAGTCGGACGCGTAGGTTTCTTTATCCCAAGTAAAGCCAAGCCATTTAATATCCGCTTTAATTGCGTCAACGAACTCGGTCTTTTCTTTGCTGGGGTTGGTATCGTCGAAGAATAGATTGCATTTGCCCTCGTATTTTTCTTTAATGCCAAAGTTGATGCAAAGGGACTTTGCGTGGCCTATATGTAAATAGCCGTTGGGTTCGGGGGGAAATCTGGTGTAAACGCCGTTTACCTTACCCGATTCTAGTTCTTCGTTTATGATTTGTTCAATAAAATTAGTTGCTTCTACCATAAAAAATTCCCGTATTGTTAAATTATGTTATTATTGTATCATATTTTTAAAAAATAAAAAAGAAATTTTTAAATAATTTTAATAAATAATTCTATCGCTTGACTAAAACTTATATATAATGTAAAATATTTTGGAAAAAACTTTTAAGGAAATTAGTTATGGATAACAATGCAACGATGGAAAAGATAGTTAACCTTTGCAAAAACAGAGGTTTTATATTCCCCGGTAGCGAAATTTACGGCGGACTTGCAAACACTTGGGACTACGGCCCTCTAGGCGTAGAACTTAAGAACAACGTAAAAAAGGCTTGGTGGAAAAAATTCGTTCAAGAAAACAAATATAACGTTGGTCTTGACGCGGCAATTTTAATGAACCCTCAAACTTGGGTGGCTTCAGGTCACTTAGCAGGCTTTTCCGACCCGCTTATGGACTGCCGTGAGTGTAACGAGCGTTTCCGCGCAGACAAACTTATCGAGGACTGGGTTGCCGAAACGGGCTATACTTTAGAAAAACCTATCGACTCTATGACCAACGCCGATATGAAGGCGTTCGTAGAAGAACACAATATCCCCTGTCCTACTTGTGGAAAGCACAATTTTACCGACATCCGTCAGTTTAACTTAATGTTTAAGACTTTCCAAGGCGTTACCGAGGACGCTAAAAACACCATTTATCTCCGTCCCGAAACGGCTCAAGGTATTTTTACTAACTTCGTTAACGTTCAACGTACCACCAGAAAGAAAATTCCTTTCGGTATCGGTCAAATCGGTAAATCTTTCCGTAACGAAATCACTCCCGGCAACTTTATTTTCCGCGTGCGTGAATTCGAACAAATGGAGCTTGAATTCTTCTGCAAACCCGGCACCGATTTAGAGTGGTTTGAATATTGGAGAACTTTCTGCCACGAGTGGCTACTTGCAATCGGCTTAAAACCCGAAAGAATTAGACTTAGAGACCACAGTCCCGAAGAACTTTGTTTCTATTCTAAGGCTACCACCGACTTCGAATATCTATTCCCATTCGGCTGGGGCGAACTTTGGGGCGTAGCAGACAGAACGGACTACGACTTAACCCAACACCAAAACACTTCGGGCAAGGATTTAACCTACTTCGACCAAGAAAGTGGCGAGCACTACGTTCCGTACGTAGTTGAACCTAGCCTCGGCGTAGAAAGAACGGTACTTTCGGTTCTTTGCAACGCTTACGAAGAAGAAGTTATCGACGCCGAAAAGAACGACGTGCGCACGGTTATGCGTTTACACCCCGCACTTGCCCCTTTTAAGGCTGCAGTTCTTCCCCTTTCTAAAAAACTTTCCGACGAAGCGTCTAAGATTTACGAAGACCTAGTTAAGTTCTTCCCCGTTGACTTTGACGAAACCGGTTCTATCGGTAAACGTTATCGCCGTGAAGACGAAATCGGCACTCCCTTCTGTATCACTTTCGACTTTGATTCGTTAGAAGACGGTTGCGTAACCGTTCGTGACAGAGACAGTATGGAACAAGTTAGAATGCCCGTTAGCGAAGTTAAAGATTATATCGAACAAAAAATTGCGTTTTAATTAGATTTTTGCTAATTATTTAAGCCCGAGAGCAAATGCTCTCGGGCTTATTATTTATTCTTTAATTTTTTAAGCCAAAAGGCTTTCGAAGTCGGCTTTAACTTTTGCGTATATTTCGCTAGCCACCTTTTCGTTTTTGCAAGGCAACGAATAATATACCTTTAGTTTAGGCTCGGTACCACTCGGGCGAACGCATATAAATCCACCGCCCTCTAAACCGTAATATACGGCGTTAGTCTTGGTTGAATCCATAGTTTTTTCACTTCCGTCGGCGTAGGTAACTTTAAGCGTAGAATAGTCTATCGAGTATTCTACCTTAATACCACCT
>JAFZIB010000044.1 GCA_017554545.1 Clostridia bacterium | reverse complement strand
TTATATAGCAACGCTTATAAGGTTAATCGGTATGCCGATTATAGTTTTAACCGTTATTTACGGATTAAAAGAACTGATAAACGCAATTTTCGGTTTGGATATCGATAACAAAATAGTGTTCTTGCTATTTTTTGCAACTGCAACACCGTTTAGCCTTAACACCATTATCTATCCAAATACGTATAATAAAAACGCTTTCGTTAGTGCAAGTATGGTTGCCATATCGCACGTGCTTTTCGTAATTACGATACCGCTACTTTACGCCCTTATTACCCTAGTTTTAGGTGGCGCGCCAGATTTTAGTGCGGCAGGAGGAATATAAATGATAGAAACTTTTTTAGCAACGTTAACGCCAATGCTAACCCTGTTTACGTGTATAGCAATAGGTTATGCGCTTAGAAGAACCAAAATAGTTGGCGACGAGGCGGGAAAGGTTATAGCAAAACTAGAAACCTACGTTTTTAACGTCGTTATAAGTTTTTCGTCGATGTCTAAGAACTTTACGATAGTAAACATAGGCAAGTATTGGACGAATATACTATTCGGCTTGTTTGTAGTTTTGTTAGCGATAGGCATAGCAGCCTTGCTTGCAAAGGTTTTCGTTAAAGAAGATAATTACGAAAGAAAAGTTTATCGTTACGCCTTAGCGTTTGCAAACTACGGCTACGTGGGCGACCCCATCGTTATGATGCTTTTCGGCGGTATGACTAGTATGGGCTTTTTCTATTATAAAATGCTTACACTCCCAATAGGTCTATTGTGCTTGTCTATTGGCGTAAGCGGTTTAATTCCAGTAGGGAATAGCCGTAAAGATACCGTAAAAAGACTACTAAACCCACCTATGTTAGGTCTATTAGCGGGTATGGTTGTTGGTATAGCCGGACTAGGCAAAGTAATTTACAGCGCTCCTCAATGTGCTTTTATCGTAGAAGTTCTCGATATGCTTGGAGCTTGTATGGGGCCGTGCGCAATGTTGCTTGCAGGTATAACGGTCGCAAGATTTAGTTTTTTAGCAATGATAAAGAAAAAGAAAGTGTACGTTGCAAGTATATTCCGTTTGATAATACTTCCTGCCGTAATACTTGCAATCGTCTACGCAGGAAAGGAGCTTGTCAATTTAATTTTTGGCGCAAATATCAATAACGACGTGTTCTTCTTGTTGTTCTTTGCCGTGGCAATGCCTCTTGGTATGAACACCATAGTTTATCCCGAAGCGTACGGTGGAGACCCTTCTACGGGCGCGTCAATGACCTTAATATCGCATACCTTATGCGTAATAACAATACCTATAATGTACGCGTTGTTAGGATTAATTTTTGGAGGGTTGCCCGTATTTTAAGGCAAAAAGCAAAAATAGCGTCAATTAGTTGACAAGGCTAATTTTGCTATGTTATAATCAAAAAGTAAATAAATAATAAGTTAAAGGCGTTGAAGAAAAGTTTTTTTAACTTTAACCTTGCAGAGAGTCGGCGTTAGGTGTAAGTCGATAGGGGCGGTTAAAAGATGTAGTTTCCGAGCCGAAAGGAAGAAAGCTAATAGCAAGTAGAACCTTTCCGTGATTGCTGCGTTAATGCATAGGAATTGATAGATTCCAAGAGTGGCGGATACGCAATTTGAGTGGTACCGCGGGTAGAATTCAACCCGTCTCAAAGTAAAACTTTGGGGCGGTTTTTTTGTTCCCAAAAGGAAAGGTGAAAATGAAAGATTTGCAAGATTTATCGTTAAAAATCAAACAGATGGCAGGCCGTATTAAAGAACTTCGTGAAATCGAAGGTCTAACGGTAGAATTTATGGCGGAAAAGACGGGCGTTACCGTAGGCGAGTATATCGCTTGCGAAAATGGCGAAAAAGACCTTAACTTCGCCTTTATTTACCGTTGCGCAAACTTGCTTAAAGTTGACGTTTCAGATATTATCGAAGGTCATAGCCCCTTGCTAAAATCTTATACCGTAACCCGTAAGGGCGAAGGTCAAGAGATTTCTAACGCGCACGGAATGACCTACTTTAACCTGGCAATGTCCTTTGGAAACAAAATAGCAGAGCCCTTGTTCGTACACGGAAAGTTTGACCCCGACGCAGAGAAGAAAGGCATAGAACTAACCTCTCACGCAGGTCAAGAATGCGATATCGTTATAAAGGGTAAACTGTTAGTTCAAGTAGGAAAACACAAGGAAATCTTGTCTGAGGGCGATAGCATTTACTATAACAGTAGCACTCCTCACGGTATGATAGCGGTTGGTGGCGAAGATTGTTATTTCTACGCTATAGTTCTTAACCCCACGGGCGAGGCTATTCCCGAAATTAACGAAACGGAAACTCTAACTAACACGTCCAAAGAGGTTAGAGCAAAAGACAAAAAAGACCGCGTTTACAAAAAGTTTATTTCGGTTACCGAAGACGATAGAGGCTATCCCGTTAAAATCGACTTTAAAAATCAAGACAAATTCAATTTTGCTTTCGACCTAGTGGACGAGCTTGGCACGACTCAACCGGACAAACTTGCAATGCTCTACGTTGGTAAGGATAAAAAAGCAACCAGATTTACCTTTTCGGATATGAAAAAGCAATCTGCCCGTTGCGCTAACTACTTTAAGTCGCTCGGCATTAAAAAGGGCGATAGAGTTATGCTCGTATTAAAGCGCCACTATCAATTCTGGTTTGCTATTTTGGGCTTAAACAAACTCGGCGCAATTGCGATTCCCGCAACCAACCAACTTTTAGAGCACGACTTTGAATATAGATTTAAATCAGCCGGTGTAAGCGCAATATTGTGTACGGCAGACGACGGCGTTGCAACCCAAGTAGAACTTGCAACTAAGGACTACGACGGGCTAAAACACAAAATTATGGTTAACGGCACGAGAGAGGGTTGGAGAAATTTCAACGAAGAATATACTATGTACTCCACTCACTTTGATAGGGACGAAAATTCGCCTTGTGGCAACGACTCAATGATGATGTACTTTACTTCGGGTACTTCGGGTTATCCCAAGATTGCCGTTCACAATCACAAATATCCGTTAGGACATTTCCATACTGCAAAATACTGGCACGCAGTTGACCCGGACGGATTACACTTTACCATTTCGGATACCGGCTGGGCAAAGGCTATGTGGGGTAAATTGTACGGACAATGGCTATGCGAGGGGGCAACCTTCGTTTACGACTTCGACAGATTCGACGCAAGCGAAATATTGCCAATGTTTGCAGAGCATAAGATAACCAGTTTCTGCGCTCCGCCCACTATGCTTAGAATGATGATTAAGCAAGACATATCAAAATACGATATGAGTTCGGTTAAGAATATGACGACTGCAGGCGAGGCGTTAAACCCCGAAGTATATCGTCAGTTCGAAAAATTGACCGGCTTGCAAATAAGAGAGGGCTTTGGTCAAACCGAAGGCACTATGCTTATAGGTAACCTTGCAGGAGTTCCACATAAAATCGGTTCAATGGGTAAACCTGCTCCAATCTACGATATAGATTTAATCGACGCAGACGGCAAGTCAGTTGGCGTTGGTGAGGTGGGTGAAATCGTAGTAAACGTATCTAACGGCGCACCTTGCGGTTTATTTACAGGTTATTATAACGATAAAGAAAAGACCGACGCAGTATGGCACGACGGCTTGTATCATACGGGCGATACTGCTTGGCGAGACGAGGACGGTTATTACTGGTACGTTGGTAGAGTGGACGACGTTATTAAGTCTTCTGGTTACCGTATCGGACCGTTTGAAATCGAAAGCGTTATTATGGAACTTCCATACGTATTAGAGTGTGGCGTATCTGCAGAGCCCGACGAGGTTAGAGGTCAAGTGGTTAAGGCAAGTATCGTTTTAGTTAAGGGTACAGAGCCTACCGAGGAGTTAAAGAAGGAGATTCAACGCTACGTTAAAGAGCGCACCGCTCCTTATAAATATCCTAGAATCGTAGTATTCCGCGACGAACTTCCCAAAACTACGAGTGGAAAGATTATAAGAAACAAACTATAGTATTGTGATTAAACACGAAAAAAAGCCCGCTAATCTGCGGGCTTTTTTGGTTATTTTTAACATAAAAACACCTTAAAGGAAATATCTTTTAATAGGTGTTTTTTTATTTTAATTAAAAGATTAAATATGACATTTTTCTTTAAAATTCTTTAAAAATCTTTAAAAATCTCGCGCGAGTAGGGAGTACAATGTATTTTGCTATTATCGGTAGAAAAACCTTAATAAAAACGGTTGCCATTATATCGGCTTTAGCGGTCGTTTGCACTATATTTTTCTCGTCAAAAGCGCACGTCGTTTTCGGTGGAAAACCGTTAAAGAAACTTCCTATTTATTACGTGCAAAGAAACGATAAAAAAATATCTGTTTCTTTTGATTGCGCGTGGGGAGTGACCTATACCGACCAGTTGCTTTCTATTATGGAAAAACAACAGGTTAAATGCACCTTTTTCACGGTGGAATTTTGGGCAAAAAAATACCCCGACTACCTAAGCAAAATCGCAAAGGCGGGGCACGAGATAGGCACTCACTCGGCAACGCATCCACACATGGCGAAACTAGATAAAAACGCCGTGGCAAGAGAACTTACTAGTTCTTCGAGCGTTATAAAGGAAATTACGGGCGTGTCGCCAACTCTGTTTAGAGCGCCTTTCGGCGAGTATAACGATACCGTGCTAAAAACGGCTGAGGAACTAGGGTTATATACTATTCAATGGGACGTTGACAGCCTAGACTGGAAAGACCTGACAAAAGAAAAAATCGCAAAGAGGGTTTTATCAAAAGTAAAGTCGGGTTCAATAGTGCTTTTCCATAATCAAGGCAAACACACGGCGGAAGCGCTAGAAGAAATAATAGTAACGCTTAAAAACCAAGGCTATACTTTCGTGCCCATAGGCGAGTTGATTTATAAAAACGACTACGAAATAACTGCCGACGGCGGTCAAAGAAGTCTAATTTAAATTCTTAGGAAATTCATTTGGAGGAAAGATATATGAACAATTCAACGGAGAAGAACAATAAGGTATTTATTAGCGGGGAAATATTAACCGAGGCGGAATTTTCTCACGAGGTTTACGGAGAGGGCTTTTACGAGATGAGCGTTTTAGTAAAACGATTATCCGGTCAAGGCGACGTTTTGCCCGTAACTATATCCGAAAGGCTAATAAATAGCGGAGGATTAAAAGTTGGCTCAACCATAAACGCCTTAGGACAGTTTAGAAGTTACAATAAACTAGTGGACGGAAAAAGCAAACTTATGCTAACTGTTTTCGTTAGGGAAATACTAGAGTTTTCACAAGCAAAAAATCCAAATAGCATAGTTTTATCGGGCTACGTGTGTAAACCGCCCGTGTATCGAACTACGCCTTTTAACAGAGAGATAGCCGACATTTTAATCGCGGTAAACCGTTCGTATAACAAGTCGGATTATATTCCTTGTATTGCTTGGGGTAGAAACGCCAGATTTGCTAAAAATCTTGCCGTTGGCGAAAAAATTGCCATTAGCGGAAGAATTCAAAGCAGAGAATACCAAAAGAGATTAGAGGATGATAGCGTAAAAATAATGACGGCGTACGAGGTGTCCGTGTCTAAACTCGCCGCCTTTGACAACGTAGAGGACTTTGATTTAGAGGAAGAATTCGACCTCTATTCCCTCGCAAGAACGGGTGGCGAAAGCTT
>JAFZIB010000043.1 GCA_017554545.1 Clostridia bacterium | reverse complement strand
TTTTACCGTCTTTATCAACGTCTGACAGATGCACGGTAACTATATCGCTAGACATCTCCGAAAGCAATTCTTTATAATCTACTTCGCTTTGTCTTGCTTGTTTTACGTCGAGCGTGCCCTTAACTAAAGGCGAGTGTTTTTTAAGTTCCTTAAAAAATCCAACGTAGTTGTAGTAGCACCAATGCACGTTTTCGTACGCCAACTCTAAACCGTAGTTTGAGCAAAGTTCAATTATTCTATTTGTAATCTCGCCCACCCTATCAAAATTTATCGTCATTGGCGTTCTTTTAATTCTCGCTACGCCGTGAAAGGTATAATATTTTGCGCCTATTTGCTTTGCGCAAGCAAGAGTTCCTTCTAAAAGTTTAAACGAATCTATTTGCGCGCGCTTGTTTAAACTATACAAGGTAGGCTCGAACTGCGTTGTTAAAGTGTGAATAGAGTGAATATCTACCTCACCCTTTTTTTGCGCTAAAAACTGCCCGAAATCTTTGTTATATTCGCAAAAAGACTCCAAAAACACTTCTGCGTTTTTAACTTTGTTTTGGTTAAAATACTCAAGCGCGTCCTCTACGGTAAATCTTCCGAACATAGACGCGGTTGATATGCCTATTTTCATCTTTACTCTCTCTTAGGTGTAAAATATTTTAGTTGGGGTTAAATTCTGTTAAAGACGAACGAGCCGTTTTCTACCGCAATAGATACGGTAGTGCCTTCGGTTAGATTGCCTTTTAGAATTTCTTCTGAAAGTTTGTCCTCTACGTTGCGTTGAATTACTCTCTTTAGCGGTCTTGCGCCGTAGTCGTTATCGTAGCCTTTTTCTATTATAAGTTCCATCGCCTCGGGCGTAATTTCAAGTTTTACTTGCATTACGGATAGACGCTTTCTCAAACTTGTAAGCAACAACTCTGCGATTTGAGCCGTTTCTTCTTTAGTCAGTTTGTTAAACACTATAATATCGTCAATACGGTTTAGAAATTCCGGACGGAATTTTTCTTTAAGCGCTTGATTATAGTTGTCGCACATATCGTCGTATTCGGCTTGAGACGACGAAGTAAAGCCCAAAGTGTGTTTTTGCGCCGTTTGGGTTGCACCAACGTTAGAAGTCATTATGATTATGGTGTTTTTAAAGTTGATTAGTCTGCCTTTGCTATCGGTTAGCCTTCCGTCGTCTAAAATTTGGAGCATCAAATTGAAAACGTCGGGGTGGGCTTTTTCTATTTCGTCGAATAAAACTACCGAATAAGGCTTTCTTCTTACCTTTTCGGTTAGTTGCCCTGCCTCGTCGAAACCTACGTATCCAGGAGGCGCGCCAACCATTTTAGCAACCGAGTGTTTTTCCATATATTCGCTCATATCAACGCGAATTATATTGTTTTCGTTGCCAAAAACCGCTTCTGCAAGCGCTTTTGACAGTTCGGTTTTACCTACACCGGTAGGTCCTACGAATATAAACGAGCCTACGGGACGATTAGGGTCTTTTAATCCTGCTCTCGCCCTTCTAATAGCGTCTGAAACGGCTCTAACGGCATTATGTTGACCTATCACGCGTTGATGCAAAACGCTCTCTAGGTCAAGTAATTTTTGAGCTTCGGTTTGAGTAAGTTTTACTACGGGTACGCCCGTCCAACTGCTAACGACTTTTGCTATATCGTCTTGAGTTAGTTTTAGTTTTTCTCTATCTACGGGGTTCTTGCTTGCCTCTTGGCGAATTCTGTCAAGTTCAGCGTTAACAATCTCTATATCCTTGTTTATTTGAACGGCTTTATCTAGTTCGTCACGCTCGATTGCAGATTTCTTTTGGGCTAAAAGAACGTTTAGTTCGTTTTCCTTTTGTTTTGCCTCAACTGGAGAATTATAACTGTCTAATCTCACTCTAGACGCCGCCTCGTCTATTAAGTCGATTGCTTTGTCGGGCAAAAATCTATCGGTTATATATCTATCGGACATACTTACCGCAGCCACTATCGCCTCGTCGGGTATGCTTACGCCGTGGTGCGACTCGTATTTATCCCTTAATCCTTTAAGAATTTCTATAGCCTCGTCTGGACTTGGGGCTTCTACGTGAATAGGTTGAAATCTTCTCTCAAGCGCTGCGTCCTTTTCGATATACTTTCTATATTCGTCCAAGGTCGTTGCGCCTATAGTTTGAAGTTCACCGCGAGAAAGCATAGGCTTTAAGATGTTCGCAGCGTCCATATTGCCTTCACCCGTACTGCCTGCGCCTACGATATTGTGAATTTCATCTATAAATAAAATTATATTGCCGTTTTGTTTTACGGTGTCGATTGCGTTTTTAAGTCTTTCTTCAAAATCGCCACGATACCTTGCTCCTGCAAGCATACCGGCTAAATCTAAAGAAAACACGATTTTATCAGCCAAGATTTCCGGAACGTTGCCCTTTACGATTGCTTGAGCCAAGCCCTCTACGACGGCGCTTTTACCTACGCCCGGTTCGCCTATTAATACGGGATTGTTTTTGGTTCTTCTAGACAGAATTTGAATAACCCTATCTATTTCGTTCTTTCTGCCGATTACGGGGTCTAACTTTCCCGAAACGGCTTGTTTATTTAAATTAACACCGAATTTTGCAAGTTCTTTTAAGTCTGCTGGTTCGTTTTTGTCTTGTTGAACTTTTCTATTATTAATTCCCGCACCACGAGGCGCAAAGCCATCTCCGTATAGCGACGATTGGTCGTCGGTATAGTCCGTATCCTCTTGCTCGTAGGTCTTAAATAGACTTGCGGACAGTTCGTTTACAATTCCTTCGCAGTCAACTCGTAACTGTCTAAGTATTGCAACGGCAACGCTATCAGTATCGGATAGCAAAGATAAAAGCAGGTG
>JAFZIB010000042.1 GCA_017554545.1 Clostridia bacterium | reverse complement strand
GAAAAAAGATAGAAAAAATGTAACGATTTTAATCCGACCTTAATGGGTCGGATTATTTTTTTAAAATTTTAAAAAAAGTTCTGTAAAACGATTGACAACAAGCTATGCTAAACTTATAATATATTCGTTAAATAAGTTTAGATTTATTAAACATTTGGTTAAAAATCTCTAAACTTTAAAGGAAATAAGTTAAATGATTATAGGCGAAAAAATTAAGGATTTAAGGTTGTTTTGCGAACTTACGCAAGAAGAACTTGCAGACAGGTGTGAACTGACCAAAGGCTATATTTCTCAACTAGAAAACGACTTGACCAGCCCTTCTATTGCGACTTTAATCGATATATTGCAAGCGTTAGGAACTAATTTAAAGGACTTCTTTTCGGATATCGATAGCGAAGAGAAACTCACTTTTAATAAAAACGAGTTTATTGAGAAATCAACCGAAGATTACGTTCTCAATTGGCTTGTTCCAAATTCTCAAAAAAATATCATGGAGCCCGTACATATAGTTCTTAAAGCGGGTGGGCAGACCGAGCAGGATTTTCCACATGAAGGCGAGGAGTTTGGGTTTGTTCTTAAGGGTGAAATTGTATTGCTTATAGGTAAACGACGAGTCAGGGTGAAAAAAGGCGAAAGTTTTTATTTTACATCTAATAAAGTGCATAATATTATTAATAAGTCGAGCAAAGAGGCAGAATTTATTTGGGTGTCATCACCTCCCTCTTTTTAATCTAAGGTTTAAGTGAGAGTAGATATATGAGTAAAATTACAAATGAAAAATTGATTGAATTAGTTGATTTAACCAAAGAATTCGAAGATGGTATGCGTGCGGTTGACAACGTTAATTTGTACGTTCGTAGAGGAGAATTCGTAACATTTTTAGGGCCTTCCGGCTGTGGTAAAACCACTACTTTGCGTATGATTGCTGGCTTTGATACGCCTACTTCAGGCAAGATTTTTCTTAATGGACAAGACATAAGTAATCTTCCTCCAAATAAGAGACCTATAAACACCGTTTTTCAAAGATACGCGTTGTTTCCACACTATAATGTGTTCGACAATGTTGCGTTTGGTTTAAAATTAAAAAAGATAAAGGTTACCTATCAAGACAAAAACGGGAAAGAGTTTGAACGCGTAGAAAAACTATCTAAGAAGGTTATAGTAGAAAAGGTTGAAAAGGCGCTTAAAATGGTTGACTTAGAAGGCTTTGAAAAGCGTAGCATCTCTACGCTATCCGGTGGGCAACAACAAAGGGTTGCTATTGCCAGAGCGCTTGTTAATGAGCCGGAAATTTTATTGCTCGACGAACCTTTGGGGGCGCTAGACCTTAAGATGCGTAAGGATATGCAACTTGAACTTAAAGAAATGCATAAAAAATTAGGTATTACTTTTATATACGTAACTCACGACCAAGAAGAAGCGCTGACTATGAGCGATACAATTGTAGTTATGAAAGACGGCGTTATTCAACAAGTGGGAAGTCCTACGGATATTTATAACGAGCCAAAAAACTCCTTCGTTGCCGACTTTATTGGCGAAAGCAATATATTTTCCGGCACTATGGTTGACGATAAAAAGGTTAAGTTTATAGGTACTACTTTTGATTGTGTTGATGATTTTGCAAAGAACGAAAAGGTTGACGTAGTTGTTCGTCCCGAAGATATATTCTTAATGGACGAAGACAAGGGACAGGTAAAAGGTAAAATTATATCTTCTATTTTTAAGGGTATGCACTACGAAATGGTTATGTTAGTTGGAAAGACCGAAGTAGTTATTCAAGATACGATAGAAAGAAAGGTTGGAGAGAAGGTTAGTATTATAATTAAGCCAAATGATATACACATTATGGCAAAAGAATTCTCTTCTAATAAATACGACGGCTATATTACCAAGAAAAACACCGTTTGCTTTGGCGACGGCGAATTTGATTGCGACGTAACTCAGTTGTATCCGGGCTCGTTCCTTGACGAAGAAGGCTATTTGATAACCGCAGAGGGCGATAAAATCGACCTAACGGACGTTGACGTTACCGTAGAAGTTGGATTAAAAGACATTGAAATCTCCGACGACGCAGAATTAGGTGGGGCAGTAGGCAACATAGTTTCAATTATTTATAAAGGCGACCACTATCAACTTATCGTTAGAACGGACGAAGAGGAAGAAGACTTCGTAGTCGATACCGAATACACTTGGAACGAAAACGACAGGGTTTCGGTTATAATCCCTTCTGAGAAAATTAAACTTGCCTTAAAACAGGAGACCAAAAGATGAGAAAAGAAAAAACCTTAAATAACGAAAGAACTGCAGGTTCTGTGCGTTTCGGGTTTTCTAGGCGTCAACTTTGTATCCCGTACGGCGTGTTTTTGCTTTGTTTCGTTATAATTCCATTAGTTTTAATAGTCGTTTACGCGTTTAGAGGAAACGACGGAGGATTTACTTTAGATAACTTCGTTAAATTCTTCTCTAGCACGACTACGATTTCAACGCTAATTATAAGCGTTTTATTGGCACTTGCAACGACTATAGTTTGTGTTATAATTGCATATCCTCTCGCGTATATCTTGGCTCGTAGTAACCTAAATCGCGGTGGTACGCTCTTAATGCTATTTATAGTTCCTATGTGGATAAACTTCGTTTTAAGAGCAATGGCAATGAAAGACCTTTTAACCTTAACAGGTATATTCGGTATAAATAACTATCTAAACGTAATTATAGGTATGGTGTACGATTACGTACCGTTTATGATTTTACCCATTTATACCGTGTTAACTAAAATGGACAAGAGTTTAGTAGAGGCTAGTTTAGATTTAGGCGCAAGTCCGCTTAAAACGTTTACTAAAGTAACTCTACCTTTGTCAATGCCGGGAATTGCAAGCGGTATAACTATGGTATTTATGCCAACTATGACTTGCTACGTTATTTCCGATACTTTTGGTAACGGCTTGATAACCATAATCGGTAAACTTATCGACGAACAGTTTACTGCGTTCTCAAATTGGAATTTTGGCTCGGCAATGGCAATGATTTTGCTTGCTATTATGCTAATTTCAATGTGGGTTACGGGCTCGTTTAAAAGTGAAGATACGAGGGGGGCTAATTTATAATGAAAAAGTTACTCCAAGTATTCTACGTTTTTTTAATGTTAGCGTTTATCTACGCGCCTATTTTAACTTTGGTGCTTTATAGTTTCGTGGATACGCCTATCGTAGATATAAAATCTGCGTTAGAAATAGGTTTTTCGTTAAATCTATATAAAAAATTGTTTAACGACGCCGCTTTAATGAAAATAGTTTGGGACACCTTAGCGTTGGCACTTATCGTTGCCGTACTTTCAACCTTGCTTGGTACGGCTGGTGCAATAGGTATCTATTATAGTAAAGGTAAACTTGGCAAAAGTGTATCTGCCGCATCAAGAATTCCCGTAATTAATGCAGAAATCGTTACGGCAGTAGCGTTGGTATTACTTTTCTCGTTAATATTTTCAGAAAGCCGTTCTTATTTTGCTTTAGTAGTGGGGCATTTGGTTATAACCACGCCCTTCGTGGTGCTATCGGTTATCCCAAAACTTAAGCAAATGGATTCAAATCTCTACGAGGCCGCACTAGACTTAGGCGCGTCTCCGTTTACCGCTTTATTTAAGGTGGTCTTACCAGAGATTATTCCAGGTGTCTTAAGTGGATTTATGCTTGCAATTACTTTGTCTTTAGACGACTACATTATATCAGCGTACACTCGTCCCGCAGGTTTTGAAACAATTTCAACCTACGTTTACGGTGCTATGGCAAAATCTAATGCAAATTCTTCTTTGCCAGCGCTTAGGGCGTTGTCTGCAATAATTTTCATAGTAATTATATTAGTTGTAGTAATTAAAAACTTTTATTCAAGCAAAAAGGAGGTAAAATAATGAAAAGAATTTTATCTTTTATTCTAGTAGCGTTAATTTGCCTCCCGACTTTTACTCTGTTTGGTTGTGGTGACGACGCAAAAAAAAGTAGCGAAGTCGGTTACGTGAGAGTGTGCAATTGCGCAGACTATATAGACCTAGACTTGCTTGACGAATTCGAAGAAGAAACGGGAATAAAGGTAATATATTCTACCTTTGGTACGAACGAGAACTTGTATAACGAGTTAGTTATAAATCCCAACAGTTACGACTTAGTAGTTCCGTCTGAGTATATGATAGAAAAACTTGCCGTTGAGGGAAGAATCCAACCCTTAAACTTTGATTATTTAACCGATTATCAAGATAATTTGTCCGACTATATCCAAGGCAGATTAAACGATATCGAAATCAAAGAAGGTAAATATGCAGGCAACAAAATTTCCGACTTTATGGTTGGTTATATGTGGGGAACTATGGGCTGGGTATATAATACCGACAACGTTAATATAGAAGACGTTAAATCCTGGTACGGTGTTTTTGAAAATCAAGATTTATCTAAACGTATAACCATAAAAGACGCTGTTAGAGATTCGTATATAATTGGTTTAGCAATGGTTTACGAAGAACAATTAAAACTAGCAAATAGCGTAGAAGAAATATCTGCAATATTAAATAACACCAACCAAGATGCAATCGATTTAGTTGGCGAAAGGCTTAATTCGTTAAAGCCAATGCTTTACGGCTTTGAGGTTGATAGTGGTAAAAACGATATCGTTCTAGGAAATATAGACGCGTACGTTGCTTGGAGTGGCGACGGTGCATACGCAATCGACGTTGCCGCACGAGAGGCTGAAGACGAAGACGGAGAACTGATTGCCGAAGAAAATATACGTAATTTAAGTTACTACGTTCCCGACGAAGGAAGTAATATTTGGTTCGACGGTTTCGTAATGCCCTCTGCAAGCACCAACTATACTAACGTTTATAAATTTTTAGAGTTCATTTCAAGACCGGAAAACGTTATTAGAAATATAGACGAAACGGGCTATACTAGTATGGTTGCAACCGACGAGATATACGAAGAAATCGTGCTCGGTTGGTTCGACGAGTCAGAAGACTTAGAGGAGGGAGAGGGTATTACCGTTGACCTTTCGTACTTCTTTGGTGAAGGTGGAGATTATACGGTTACCGTGTCTGAAGAATCTTACGGAAGATTAATGGCGCAATATCCAAGTGCGGAAATCGTGTCAAGATGCGCCGTAATGAGTTATTTTGATAGTTATACTTTGTTAAAAGTAAACGAAATGTGGGAAAAGGTTAAAGGTCAAACCTTCCCTACTTGGGTAATAGTATTAACCATTTGCATAGTTGCTGTAATTGCGATTATAATCGTTTTGATTAGACATAAAGACAAAATCAAATGGTTAAAATTGCCACAAAGAAAAACCACCTACGCAGAACGTAAGGGGCTAAAAATTGTCAAAGTAGAAAACTTAGACTAAATATAAATATAAACAAAAAACACCTTGAATTTCAAGGTGTTTTTTAATCTTTTCTACCTATTAAAAAATCGATATCTTCATTAAAATAATCCGCAATTTTACAAAGATTTGTTAAGGAGATTTCTCTTTGACAAAGTAAATATCTAGAGATTGTTTGTTGGGGGATATCTACTTTTCTTGCAAATTCAGAAACACTCATATCGCCAATTAATGTTCTTAAATTTTGAGCAAACTTAATTAAAATAATATTTTCCATAAGTTTATTTTACACCAAATGGTGTTTTTTATTTGACATTACACCAATCGGTGTGGTAAAATTAAATAAAAAACAATTGGAGGATTTCACAAATGAAATTATTTAGGAAAAGTATTGCTGTATTATGTTGTTTTTTAGCGTTATTCTCTTTTAACGTTTTTTCTGGGTGTGGCAATTCCCAAGAAAAAATGTTGGCAAAGATAGAAGAGTTTCACGTTGCCGTAACTACCTCTCAGGAGTGCCTAGACGAATTAGCTGATGATATTTATACTAATTGGTATAATGCCATTTATAAGAATTATTATGGTGGAGACATTAATAAGGCGTATGCGTATGCTGTAATTGATAATGAAGAAAATATTAATATCGTAGAAACAAATGATTCTACAATAAAATCTCTCTATAAGGATATTAGAGATTGCGAACTCTCCTTTGAGATAAAGGCTGTTATGAACGCATATTCCGATTATTATGAATTCGTAATGAACGCAAGTGGTTCTTTTGAATCGTATCGTCAGGGCAAAGAAAACTATAAAAAAGAACTGGCAAGCGCTTTAAGAGATTTGTCTAACGAAATTTAATAAAAAAGTTAATTAAATTTGCAATTAAAAAAGTGAACACAACGTATTAGGTGTGTTCACTTTTTTTAATAATCCCAAGAGGGGATGTAACTCGTATCTGCGCTTTCGTGTTTTTGAAAGAACGCTTTTTCAATTTTTAGGTTTATTGCGTAGTCTATAACCGTATCGTATTCTCTTTTGGTGATTTTGCGTTTTAGTTCGGGGAAGTTATCAATTTCTCCAAAAGGGGTGTATTGGCTCATTATGTTTATATACGCTTTGTCTTTTAAGTGGCTAAACCAGTCTAAAACGTTTTTACTGTCTATCGTGCCTTGAGGTAGAACCAAGTGTCTAACTATAACGCCACTAGTCATATTGCCGTTTTCGTCAAAAACTATTGGTTTATTGCACATAAATTCTATTGCCTTACTTGCGTATTCAAAGTAGTTTTCTTTACCCGTATATCGTTTAGATAAGAAAGGGGAAAAGAATTTAATGTCCGGTAAATATACGTCGATATAATCGTTAATTTTTTTTAAGATTTCAACGTTTTCGTATCCGTGAGTATTGTAAACGATAGGAATACTAGGTTTATAAATTTTAAGCGCCTCTATTATTTGGTTTGAATAGTGGGTGGGATTAACTAGGTTGATATTAGTTGCTCCTAACGATTCCAACTCCTTAAAAATATCTGCAAGTTCGTTTACGGTAATTGCCTTTCCCGTTTGAAAGCGAGACAATGGGTAGTTTTGGCAGAAAACGCATCTAAGAGAACAACCGCAAAAGAAAACCGTTCCAGAGCCGTTTTTTCCGCTTATACAAGGTTCTTCGTAGGGGTGTAAATAGTATTTGGCAATATATATTTTACTATCCGTACCGCAAGCGCCTTTAGCTATATTTTTATTAATGTTGCACGCGTTGGGGCAAAGGCTACAAACGTTATTCAAGTTCAAACGCCCCTGTGTATAATTGATAATATTTACCGCCCTTTTCGATAAGTTCTTTATGAGAACCGCGTTCGATTATAACGCCGTTTTCTAATACCATAATAACGTCTGAGTTTTGAACGGTAGAAAGTCTATGCGCAATAACGAAAACAGTTCTACCTTCCATAAGTCTATCCGTACCTTTTTGAACTAGCGCTTCCGTTCTGGTATCGATAGAGGAGGTTGCCTCGTCTAAAATCATAACGGGCGCGTCTTTTACTGCTGCTCTGGCGATTGATAATAGTTGTCTTTGTCCTTGAGAAAGATTAGCGCCGTCGCTAGTTAACATAGTGTTGTATCCGTTAGGTAGTCGGGTTATAAAATCGTGAGCGTAAGCAAGTTTTGCCGCCTCAATACATTCTTCGTCGGTTGCGTTAAGTCTGCCGTATCTAATGTTTTCCATAACCGTACCGGTAAATAGGTTGGTGTCTTGTAAAACTATGCCAAGCGAACGTCTTAGGTCGGCTTTTTTAATTTTGTTAATATTTATTCCGTCGTATCTAATCTTTCCGTCTGCAATATCGTAGAAACGGTTGATTAAATTTGTAATAGTAGTTTTTCCCGCACCGGTAGCGCCAACGAAAGCGATTTTTTGACCGGGGTTAGCGTATAAGTTTACGTTGTGTAAAACGATTTTATCTTCGGTGTAACCAAAATCTACGTCAACCATTTGGATATCGCCTTTAAGTTGAGTATAGGTTACCGTACCGTCTGCTTTGTGGGGGTGTTTCCAAGCCCACAGCCCCGTTCTTTCTTCGCACTCGGTAATCTGTCCGCTAGGAGAGATTCTACATCTTACGAGCGTAACGTAGCCCTCGTCGGTTTCTTCGGGTTCGTCTAATAACTCAAATAATCTTGAAGCGCCTGCAAGTCCCATTACTATAGCGTTTATTTGTTGAGAACTTTGGCTAACGTTGCCGGTAAACTGTTTGCTTATAGGTAAGAAAGAAATGGTGGTAATTAAAAATGCTGTTGCACCCCATTCAACGCCGGTTATAGAAACGTTGGGAACGTTTAATGCAACTAAAATACCGCCAACGAACGCAAGCAATACGTATAAAATATTGCCGATATTGCCCATTATAGGCATTAAAATATTAGCAAAGGTGTGCGCGCTAGTTGCGTCGCTACAAAGTTTTTCGTTCTTTACGTCAAAGTCGGCTTTAGATTGTTCTTCGTGACAGAAAACCTTAATTACCTTTTGACCTTGAATCATTTCTTGAATAAAGCCTTCTTCTTCGGCAATGGATTTTTGTTGCTTAACGAAATATTTAGCGCTATTACCACCAACTTTTTTAGTAACGAAGGTCATAAAACCAACGCCTATAAAAATTACGAGGGATAGCCACAAACTTTTGGTAAACATTATGCAAAGTAGTGTGGTAATACTTATTAAAGATTGGAAGAGGTGGGGGAGACTTTGCGAAACTAACTGTCTTAGCGCGTCGGTGTCGTTCGTATATGAACTCATTACGTCGCCGGTCAAGTGCGTGTCGAAGTATTTAACGGGTAGTTTTTGCATTTTGTTAAACACGTTGGTTCTAACTTGGTGTAAAAATCTTTGGGTTACTACAGCCATTAACCTAGTTTGAACAAAGTTAGAAACTATACATACACCGTAAACTGCGCCGAGGACTATAAATAATTTGATTAACCTATCAATAACGTTACCTAGACTAGTGTTTACGCCTTCGTCGATTAATTTAATAAATTCTTCAAGGAAAATAGAGTTGGCAACGCCCGTTACAGCCGCTAAAAATAAGCATACGAATATTACTGATAAAAGAGACTTGTTTTGAGTAAAGAGCATTTTAAGAAGTCTTTTAAGAGTACCCTTTTTTGCCTTTTGCTTGGGCGTGTTTCCGCCTTTTCCTTTCGAGCCTCTCGGCATAGACATTCTAGCCATTGTTAACCTCCTTTCCTGCGGAGATTCCGTTGCCAGGTCTTTGTGAATTTACATTGTTTTGAGAATAGAAAAGTTCTTGATAAATGTTATTATCCTTAAGTAATTGCTCGTGATTTCCAATGGCGGTAATCTTGCCGTTATCCATAATTATAATTTTGTCTGCCTCTTTAATAGACGCTATTCTTTGTGCGATTATTATTTTGGTAGTTTGAGGGAGATATTTTTTAAAAGCAAGCCTTATTAAAGCGTCGGTCTTTGTGTCAACGGCGCTCGTGGAGTCGTCTAGTATTAAAATTTTTGGATTTTTAAGTAGCGCCCTTGCAATACATAATCTTTGCTTTTGTCCACCGGAGACGTTTGCGCCTCCTTGCTCGATATATCTATCTAATCCTAACGAGTCGATTTGCGCAAGTTTCATAGCCTCTAAAATTTGGTCGTCGGTTGCGTCTTTATTCCCCCATTTCATATTTTCTCTAATAGTGCCGGAGAAAAGAACGTTCTTTTGTAACACTACCGAAACGGCGTTTCTTAAAGAGTCTAAATCGTAGTCTTTAACGTTAACGCCTCCAACCGTAACGCTACCCGTATAAACGTCGTATAGTCTAGGAATGAGATTTATAAGCGTAGTTTTACTTGAACCGGTAGAACCTATTATACCTACCGTTTCACCACTTTCAATCTTTAGATTTATATCGGACAAGGCGTATTTTTCAGCGTTTTTAATATATTTAAAGTTTACGTTTTCAAATTTAATACTGCCGTCTTTAACTTGATATATCGCATTTTCGGGAGAAGTGATACTACTTTTTTCTGTTAGCACTTCGGCAATACGTTTGCAACTTGCCGTTGAAATCAATATAGTAACTAGAATCATAGAGAGCATCATCAAACTCATTAACATTTGGAAAGAGTAAGACATAAAACTTTGTAGTTCAGTCCACTTAAGAAGTGCCTCTTTAGAGTTTATAATCATCATTGAGCCAACGATATAAATTGCTATTAAAGCGCCATAGGTACAAAAGTTCATTAAAGGAGTATTTAGTGCAACTATTTTTTCCGCTTTTGTAAAATCGCTAGCAACGTTTTTAGACGCCTTGCCAAATTTTTCTTTTTCATATTCTTCTCTAACGTACGATTTAACTACGCGCATTCCGCGAATATTCTCTTCAACCGATTCGTTTAACTTGTCGTACTTTTTGAAAATTCTGTTAAAGAAGGGGATTGCTTTAGCCATTATCAGAGATAAACCGATGGCCAAAACGGGAATAGTACATACGAATATTAACGCCATCTTGGCGTTTAATATAAAGGACATAACGAGTGAGAATATGAGCATAAAAGGAGAGCGAATAGCTGTTCTAATAATCATCATATAACTCATTTCTACGTTAACTACGTCGGTGGTCATTCTAGTAACTAAACTCGACGAAGAAAATTTGTCGATATTAGAAAAAGAAAAACCTTGGATATTGTAATACATATCCTTTCTTAAGTTTTTAGCAAAACCGCTTGATGCAATTGCGCAATATTTGCCCGAAAGAGCACCGCAAGTTAGGGATAAAAGGGCGCACAATACTAAAATTCCACCAAAGAACAATATCGTAGGAATAATTTCGGGACGTCCGTCTGAAGATAGGAAACGTAATATTCTAGTCACGAATGCCGAAGGCGGCGATTCTAATTGGTATCCCGATAGGAATCTAAGCGCCTCTAGAAGGAGGCTGGTAATAAAGGGAATAAGGCATTCTAAAACAACCTCTAGCGCAATAAAAATAGGTGCTAAAAGCGAAGGTTTTTTATATTCTCTTACCGAACGAAGAAGTATTTTTGCAGACGCAAAAAAGCCCAGTTGATTTGATTTTTCTTTTTTCATTTAGTTGCTCCTAAGTCTAACTATTAAAGTATATTACTTTAATTATATTTTTGTCAATAAATTTAAGGGGTGTATTTTACGCAAAAAATTTCTTTGGATATATAGATGGATTTGCGAAAAAATATCGACATAAATTGTGTTTTTTAAGCGTTTATACTCTATTAATGCGTTTGACATAAACGCGCAATTAGTGTATAATTTTAAGATGATAATTATAACAAAAGATTATAGAGGCAAATATGAGATATTTATTTACGAGCGAAAGCGTTACTAGCGGGCATCCCGATAAAGTTTGCGATATGGTTTCAGATGCAATTTTAGACGCTTATTTAGAACAAGACGAAAATTCACGCGTGGCTTGCGAATGTTCGGCCACAACTAATTTTATGCTTATACTGGGCGAAGTTACCTCCCTCGCTAAAGTTGACGTTAAAAGTATTGCAAAAAAGGTAATTTCCGAGATAGGATATAACGAACAAGGCGTTGGATTTAGTTCTAACGAAGTAGAGATATTAGTTAAATTAAATAGGCAAAGTCCCGATATTGCTTTAGGCGTTGATAACTCGCAAGAGGCGTTGGCAGGTGGCGACGCGTTTGATAAGACTGGTGCAGGCGACCAAGGTTTAATGTTTGGCTATGCTTGTGATGAAACCGAAGAACTTATGCCTTTACCTATAGTTTTAGCGCATAAACTATGCTATAAACTAGAAGAAGTTAGAAAGTCACGTGCCGTAAACTATCTTCGTCCCGACGGAAAAGGACAGGTGACCGTTGAATACTTAGACGGTAAACCCGTTCGTGTGGATACCGTAGTATTGTCATCTCAACACGATACCACCGTAACTACCGAGCAATTAAGAAGTGACCTTAAAAAACTGGTTATCGACAAGGTTATACCCGCAAATTTATTAGATGAGAACACCAAATATTTTATCAACCCTACGGGTAGATTCGAAATAGGTGGACCTAACGGAGATTCAGGACTTACTGGAAGAAAAATTATTGTAGATTCGTACGGTGGAAAATGCCCGCACGGAGGAGGTGCCTTTTCGGGTAAGGACGCAACCAAGGTTGATAGGTCTGCTACTTATATGGCAAGATACGTATGTAAAAACGTAGTAGCGTCTGGACTTGCTAAGGAGTGCCAAATTCAAATTGCATATGCAATAGGCGTTGCTAAACCCGTTTCGGTAACCGTTGACACCTTTGGTACGGGTAAATTGTCCGACCAAAAACTTGCTGAAATCGTTATGAAAGAATTTGACCTTCGTCCTGCGGCAATTATAGAAAAACTAGGTCTTAAAAATCCCGTGTTTTCTAAAACCGCGTCTTACGGTCACTTTGGAAGAAGCGATTTTGCTTGGGAACAAACGGACGTTGCCGATAGTCTAAAAAAATATCTTTAGTAATGAATTTTATTACTCGCGTTAAGCGATTTATAAACGAATATTTATTCAACGCTAAGTGGTGTTGCAACGCATGTGGGAAAGAGATATTTAACGACAAATATTTTTGCGACGATTGTATAAAGAAATTGCCCTTTAACGATAAAAGTGTGTGCGACCATTGTGGTAGGAAGGTTGCAACGGCTACGCCGTTCTGTTCAACTTGCAAAGAACGGTTACTTTCTATCGATAAGGGTAGAAGTGCGTTTGTTTACGATAAACCCATAAGTTACTTAATACAAGGAGCGAAATACGACAAAAGGTTATATTTGCTCGAAGCGTTTGCAGATTATTTAGCGCCTATTTATCTTAAGAATTATTTTAACGCCGACTATTTTTGTTTTATTCCTATGACGGATAAGGCTAAAAAGAAAAGAGGATATAACCAATCGCAATTATTATGCGAAAAACTTTCCCAAAAGGTAAACGTTCCCGTTTTGGATTGTTTAGAGAAAGTTAAAGAAACCAATAGACAAGCAAAACTCGGAAGGCAGGATAGGCTTAAAAATCTTGAAGGTGCTTTTAGGGTTAAGGATAGAAAGAACGTTAAAGATAAAACGTTGTTGATAGTTGACGACGTAACTACTACTGGAGCAACTGCCGAGATAGTTGCAAGCGCTCTTAAAAAGTCGGGTGCTAAATGCGTTTACTTGCTTGCCGTAGCGAGCGTGCCTAGTAAAAGCGGATATTAAAAAATCAATCTATTAGGAGATTTTATATGGGATTAATTAAATATATTCTCGGAGGAGAGGGAAGAAGAAACTTAAGAAAACTTGACGCGATGGCTGATAAAGTTTTACTTTTAGAAGACAAATATAAATCCCTCACCGACGAGGAGTTGAGAGAACAAACTCAAATCTTAAAAAATAGACTTGCAAATGGTGAAACTCTCGACGATATATTGTACGACGCTTTTGCGGTTGCTAGGGAGGCTGCAAGCAGAGTATTAAATATGAGGCACTACAAAGTGCAAATTATAGGTGGTATTTGTTTACACCAAGGCAGAGTTGCCGAAATGAAGACCGGTGAAGGTAAGACCTTGGTTGCAACTCTTCCCGCATACTTAAACGCATTATCGGGTAACGGCGTTCATATCGTTACGGTTAACGACTATCTTGCTTCTCGTGACGCGGAGTGGATGGGTAAAGTCTATAGATTTTTAGGTTTAACCGTAGGTGTGGCAGTATCTGGCTTAGAAGACGAAGATAAAAGGAAATCATACGCTTGCGATATTACCTATGGTACTAACAATGAAATGGGCTTCGATTATTTAAGAGATAATCTTAAAACCAGAGTTGAAGATATGGTGCAACGTCCCCTTAATTTTGCAATCGTTGATGAGGTTGACTCTATTCTAATCGACGAGGCAAGAACTCCGCTTATTATTTCAGGTAAAGGCGAAGAATCAAGCGACAAGTACGTAAAGGCTAATAAGTTCGTTAAAACGCTAGTAATCGAAAAAGATTTTACTATTGATATTAAGGAAAAATCCGTTCAAATTACCGAGTCTGGCGCAAGAAAGGCAGAATCGTTCTTTGGTTTAGAAAGTTTTTCCGATATAGAAAACGCGTCGCTATCTCACCATATCCAACAAGCGTTAAAGGCTAATCATATTTTCAAGCGCGATAACGACTACGTGGTAAGTGACGGTGAAGTTATAATTGTTGACGAATTTACCGGTAGATTAATGATAGGACGTCGTTATTCAGACGGTTTGCATCAAGCGATAGAGGCTAAAGAAGGCGTTAAAATTCGCAACGAAAACAAAACCTTTGCAACGATTACTTTCCAAAACTATTTTAGAATATACAAAAAGTTATCAGGTATGACTGGTACTGCAAAGAGCGAGGAAGAGGAATTTAGGGCTATTTACGGTTTAGACGTATTAGAAATTCCCACAAATAAACCCGTTGCAAGAATTGACTTGCCCGACGTTATTTATAAAACCGTCAAAGGCAAAAACAACGCAATCGTAGATGAAATCGTAGAGTGCCACAAAATAGGTCAGCCCGTTCTAGTAGGTACGGT
>JAFZIB010000001.1 GCA_017554545.1 Clostridia bacterium | reverse complement strand
GTCCTATATCCCCTTGCCATAGCACCCGTATTAATCTCGAAAACGGCGCCCGTTTTAAGCAGTTTATCCACGGCTTTTTGCGCGTATTCTAAATATTCTTCGGACTGCGAATTGTTTAGCCTTTCGTTAAACTTAGAACATAAATCTATATGGCCGATAATATCTGCACCCGTCATATCTATAACGTTTGCAACCGTTGAAAAATAGTCTTTTGCAAACGCCAGATAACTACCCGAATATTCTTGCTCTATTATCGTTTGGGTTTGGGCTATTCCACTATCGAAAAATAAAAGTTTTCCGTCTTTTTTTACGTTGTGTACCGAACCGATTAAATACTCGAATTTAATAGGACTTTTTAAGGAAAAACAGTCTTGTTCTAAACCACAATATATATTTAACTTGCCGTCGAACGTTTCTTTGCACCTGTTTACTTGGTCGTAATATTTAATTAGAGTTTGATTGTCCATAGTTTCCGTCTTGGCGTTTTCCATATAACTGTGACCGGAAAAACCAAGGTGCAAAAAGCCCTTTTCATAAGCCGTTTGGCTCATATCGAAAACGGTGTCGTTGCCGTCGCAGAAAACCGAGTGAGTGTGGTAATTCGTTTTTATCATATTCTTTCGTCCGTTAAATTTTTACTTAGTTTTATATACATAATTTGAGTATATCTACTACTTCTTGATAGCCTAGCGGTATATAATTTTTTACCTCGCGAGTTTTACCGTAGGTGCAAAGGTCTGCGATACGCTCTATACTGCTTTCGGGAACGTTTAATTCGCCTAAAGTAGTGGGCATACCGATTGATTTAAAGTAGTTTTTCATTACCTCTATACCCTTTTGGCAAGCAATATCGTCGTCTTTTTCTTCTATGCCCCAAACGTTACGGAAAAATTTAGAAAATCTTGGCAAGTTATACTTGTAAACGTATTTTGCCCACGCGGGGAACAATAGTGCCAGTCCCGCGCCGTGCGCAACGTGGTCGTACTCGCCACTTAGCGCGTGCTCTATTTGGTGAACGGCAAGATAATTCTCTCTGCCACAACCAGTTAGTCCGTTATGAGAAAGCGACGAAGCCCACATTAAATTTGCCCTCGCCTCGTAGTCCGTGGGGTTTTCTACTGCAATTTTACCTGCTTTTATAACGGTTCTAAGTAGGCTTTCGGCTATGCCGTCGGTAATTTCCACGTCGTCGCATAAGGTAAAGTATCTCTCGATAGTGTGCGACATAATATCCGACGTTCCGCAAGCCGTTTGATATTTACTAACCGTGTATGTTAGTTCTGGATTGCATATTGCAAACCTGCAACGGTTAAACTCCGACGAATAACCTTTTTTAAGATTTAATTCGGTATTGGTTAAAACTGCGGAATTACTCATTTCGCTACCCGCAGCCGAAATGGTTAAAATACAGCCGACTGCTATAGCGCCTTTAGGAACAACTTTTCCCATAACTATATCCCACACATCAACGTTATTATACGCGCCTAACGCGGTGAACTTACTAGAATCGAGCGAACTGCCTCCGCCTACTGCCAAAATTAAATCGACTTTTTCGTTAATAGCCGTTTTTACAGCCTCTCTTATAAAAGAAAGTTTGGGGTTGGGCTCAACGCCTCCCGCCAAGACTACGCTTATTCCGTTTTGCTCAAGTAACGATACAACGATATCTAACAATCCGCTTTTTACTACGCTACCTTGACCAAATTGAATCATAACTTTTTTGTAGCCGTAGTTTTTAACTATTTCGCCTACCTTTAAGTGCGTATCTTTTCCAAAATACACGGTTGTCGGTGTGTTATAAGTAAAATTTTGCATTTAAAATCGTCCTTTAATAAGTTATTTAGGCTATTATATCAAACTTTTGCACCCTTTTCAACGGTAAAAATTAAAAACTTGTGTTTTTTATAAGCGAAACGGGAAGGATACTCCTTCCCGTTTTTGTTTTACCAAAATTTTGGCGTTATTTGAAATAGATATAGAACACCGCGGTCACGGGGTTTGATTTGATTTCGAAAGTGTTTGTAAACAGTTTTGAAACCTGTCTCTTTTTCCTTTTACACAAATCTTTTGCCTTTGCGACCACTCTGTTCATAGTTGCCCTGTTGGACAACTGGTTAACGATATAACTCATAAGCGCTTTATCGTGACAGCGGAAACCTATTGAGAAATTACCCATTTCTTTTGGATTATAGGTCATTGCAGTATTTGCGAACACGTTTGCAATAGCGTTCTCGTCGTAACGGAGAAGGTAAGCTTTTCTAAACCTAAAATATTCGTGGTTGGTATCGGTAAATTCCTCTAGGTCGGGATAAAGTTTTTTGTTTGGCGTATGGTACGCCTTGGTTTCTTCGCTAGTTAGCAAGAACTCTTTATAAGGTACGCAACAATAATCGTAAAAAATGTCGTCGGCGTCCTTCTTTCCCGCTAAAGTGTCTGACCTGTCGCCCCAAGTAACGTCTACGTAGTAAACGTATTTGCCTATTTTTAAGGCGTTGAAAGCGTGCCCCGAATTGTTGTATCTTTCGCTACTTACACAAGCGCAACTTATACCCACCGATTGCAATAGATATTGCATTGCTACGGCGTAACCTGCGCAAACGACCTTTCTGTGAACGAGCGCGCTGTATAGCGAACGCAAATTGTCGTCGGTAGTATAGTCGTTTTCGCCTTGACGGTTTTCTTCCGTTCTGAGTCCTACGCCGTCGTAATCTAACTCTAGAATAAGTCTTCTGTAAATAGTTATCAAAGCGTCGTAAGGCTTAGTCTTTTTGGTAATTCCACGAGTAAAGTATTTGGCGTTTTTACGAAGTTCCGCCTTTTTCCTTTCGATATCCTTAACGTCGATTTGTCCGTCTTCGGTAACGCATCTGTACATTACCGCCATACTGTCGCCCGCAAGTTTATAACCGCACACCCAGAACATTTCGGGATAGTCGTTTATTACGTATTCGAAAATTCTGGTTAGTTCGTCGTTGTCGGTTATTCCACAAGTAGAGAAAAACTCGGTGTCATACGCGAACGCGTGGCGAACGAACTCGTTATACAGTTTTATTTTAGGATTAGTATCTTCGTCGCTCTCGTGTTCTAGGAAGAAACCTCTTTTTACCTTTTTGTTAGAAGGCTTGTCGTTATTTTTTTCTTTTTTATTTTTATTAAAAAATACCATT
>JAFZIB010000041.1 GCA_017554545.1 Clostridia bacterium | reverse complement strand
TGGTTACATAGAACCAAAACTACTTTGTCCGTTAACTACTACGTTCGTAGTCGTGGCATCGTAGACAAATTTAATGAGTACTTAAAAGACTCTTTCCTTTACGACCTACCTATCAATAAAATTACCGTTAGACACGTGCAACTTTATCTTGATACGTTTGGAAGAAAACCGCAAGCCGGTCTTGTAAAACTTAAAAAAGACTTGCCCGAAAAAGTAAATTTTAGAGAACTTGCAAGGCAAAAGATTCTTACGTCAAACTCAGCGTATCGGTTAAAAAAGCTTAACGCAAATATCCGCGTTAAAACTGCGGAAAACATTTGCGCGTTTTACAACCTAAATATGAAAGAGTATTTTCAACCCGTTGAGTCGGAAGAGTTTTACGCCGCCGAAACCATCAAAGGCGTAAGGCGAGTTTTAAGGGCAATTTTTAACGAGGCTATTAGATACGACTGGATGACTAAAAATCCCGTTTGTGCAACCAAAATCGGTGTTGGAAACAGTAATATTTCAATCCGCCCGGTTGCCGAAAAAGAAGTTTACACTATTAGCGAGGCGCAAGAGTTTATAAAGGCTCTTGATAGAATGCCCGATGAACTGATTTACAAAAAAGTTCCGCTAAAATTTTTAATCTTAACAGGTGTAAGAATTGGCGAACTTCACGGACTTAAATGGTCGGACATTGACTTTGAAAAGCATGTCGTACATATTGAACGCAGTCGAATTTATTCGTCAGGCGTTGGCACTTATGAAAAAGACCCGAAAACGAGAACGTCAAAAAGAACGATTCCCCTACCCCAAGATTTGGTGGACGATTTAATTAAGTTCCAAGATTGGTTTAGGCAAGCGGACGATAAGTTCGACGAACACTTAGATTCTGTCTACGTTGTTTCAAACGTTTATCGCGAACCTGCGGGCTTAGGCGTAGTTCAACAATGGCTTAGCAAGTTCCAAGAACAAAACGGTTTTAAGCACGTTTGTTGTCATGGGCTTAGGCACACGTATTGTAGCATTTTGCTCACGCAAAACGTGCCAATTCAAACGGTTACCAAGTATTTGGGACATAGCGAATCTACGGTTACTTTGGAAGTTTATAGCCACTTTATGCCAGACACGCAAGAACGTGCTCTAAACGCTCTTGACGTGATTACTGGGAAGAAATAGGAGGAATTATGTACGTACCGAAATTAAGGCGAATTAGCGACGTTATAAAGGAAATGAAAGCGCAAGACCCCGACTCTCCCGTTTCGTGGTATTTCTTACGAGAACTTTGTAAAAAAGGAAAGATTACTACGCTTAAATACGGCAACTCTTGGCTTATTAACGTGGACGAGCTTTATGCGTTCTTTCAAGGTGGAGGTGAACGAAGATGAATACTTTAATTTCTTCCGGCGACCTTATGCGAATGTTTTTAGAAAGCGACCCGAATTCTATTATTCGCCGCCCTAATTTAAGGCGTTTTGCTCGTGATAATGATATACGCTACATTATTACTGAAGGCAAGTGGCTTATAGACTACAAGCAATTTTTCA
>JAFZIB010000040.1 GCA_017554545.1 Clostridia bacterium | reverse complement strand
TTTAGACACATTAAAGTTTATCGTTCGTCAACCCTTGGCACTTTTAGGCGTTGAGGCTAAATACGACGTAATCGTTAACGTCGTTGGCGGTGGTTACACCGGTCAAGCAGGCGCAATCCGTCACGGTATTGCTCGTGCTTTACTTTTAGCAGAACCCGAAAGCAGAACGGCTCTTAAAAAGGCAGGCTTCTTAACCAGAGATTCTAGAATGAAGGAAAGAAAGAAGTACGGCTTAAAAGCAGCACGTCGCGCACCTCAATTCTCAAAGAGATAATCTTTGGATTTTGGTTTTCAAAAAGAATTACGGCATTCTCTTAGAGAGTGCCGTTTTTTTATCTCAAACGAAGGTTATTTCGTTCTGTTTTTTACTCTTTTTACAAAGGCTTCGTGCTCGGATATAGCGTTTAGCATTTGCGATTGCAAAGGGGCGGGATTTTCCCGTTTTTCCCGACTAAATTGCTCTTTAGGTCGGTCGCCGATTTGCGAGGAGTTTGCGGGGCTTGGTTTGCTCTCGTCTTTATCTCCTACAAACTTAAAAAGGTCGTTTACGTCCGTGTCGCCAGGTGAATTTTCGCTATTTTTTTTCTGATAAAAGTCAAAAAGCGAGGTTAAAAGTTTAAAAATGCCCAACTTATCCATTATAGCACCTCTTTTAGTGGTTAAAAATTAATAAAAAAACTATAAAATCTATTGCAAAATTTGATATTATAGTATATAATAAATATTCGTATAACTATATTATATTCGGGCATAGTCGCAAAATTGCCCGACACAAGCGGAGTTTTTATGAGAAAGACTATTATTAAAATTTTACTTTGCGTTCTTGCTCTTTGCATGACCTTAGGTCTTGCGTCTTGTAAAAAGAACGATTGGAAGGGTACTAGCATGAAGTCTTGGGGAACTGACGTTTCTTCAGGTGGCTTTATTGCGGAAACTTCTAACTATTTATACTACGTAAACGGTTACGCTTCGTACGGTGGAGATAACTCTTTCGGCGTGCCCGTTAAAGGCGCTTTAATGGCCGTTGAAAAATCTTCGATTGCCAGCGGAAACGTAAAGACCGAAATCGTAGTTCCCAAACTTTTCGTTTCTACCGACTATAAAGGCGGTGTGTTCGTTTACGACGGCTACGTTTACTACGGAACTCCCAGCACCAACAAGACTGGTTCGGGTGAAATCGCGTCAAGCGAAATGACCTTTACTAAAACCAAGTTAGACGGTACGGATACTCAAACCTTCTTTACCGTTTCTTCACACGCTACCGAATATAGATTTATAGAGTTTAACGACAAGGTTATGCTCGTTTACTACGACGCAGACGACAAGGCGTTATACGCTTACGACACTACCTCTAAAAATAGAGCCACAATTGCTAAAACCGATTCTACTACCAAAGACAAGTATGAATCTTTAGGTTCTTATATTTTCACCGACAGTCAAAGCGACTGTAAATTTACGGTTATATACTCCGCAACCGTTTATAGCGAAAATTACTATTCTGCAGCAGCGTCGCAAGATGGATACTCTAGAGCAACCGCTCTATACAACAAAGTTTACGCGTACACCGTTGGCGATACCGTTGCCGAAGGCAACGAATTTGCAGGAAAGTGTATCCTTAACGGCGAGAGCGAAGATATTACTTACTCTTTAACCAAAGTTATGGACGGCGCAAACGCAAGTTATTTATTCTACAGCGCTAAAACGGCAACTGCAAAGACCACCAAACACGCTATCGATTTAGCGGATAATTCTAAAACCTACGATATCGTTAACGACGTAATCGGCTCTAGCGAGTGCTTGTTCGTTTCGTTAGACGAAGTTTACACCGTTATTACCGAAGGTGACGGCGAAGCCGCAGAAGGCGAAGTTTTCAAGATGTTTATCGTTAAAACCACCTTGCTTGAAAAGGATAACGAAATAAGAATTAAGGTAGCGGAGGGCGCGCCCAACGTTAAGATTTTTGCAAAGAGAGTAGAAAACGGTAAAAACTATTTATACTACTTTGATTCTACCAACCAACTCGTTAGAGTTGAAACGGTTGATTCAAACTCCGCAGACACCGAATTTAACGTTCCCGAAAGAATTTCGGAGGGTTCGGTTTCTACCGGTTGGTACGCACCCGAATTCATTACTATCGACGGCGCGGAATACCTATTCTACTGCGACAACACCGCAAAGGGTATGTCTTACGTTAAATACGTTAAATTAACCGGCGCAATCGTTGAGGGCGAGGATACCGACGACGACGGAGTAAACGATTCGTTCTTTATCGAAGGTCAAAAATTCTTAGCAAAAATCAGCAACGAAGACTACGCGTCAATGGCTGCTGTTGACTTAAACGAGCTTAAAACCATATCTTACGACAAGGAAAAGGGAGAGTTCGTTGGCGAGGAAGAAATTATTAATGCAAGAGCGTCTTATAACGCGCTAAAAGAAGGTGCTAAAGAGGCGTACGGCGAGAGCAACTACGCAAAACTCTGCAACGCAGAAAAGGCGCTTGCCGCTGCTAAACTTTTATACAAACTCGATGGAATTATAAACTACGAAATTTGCGACCAACAAACTAAAGACGCTTACAAGGCGGCTTACGAAGACGCAAAGGCAATTATGGAAGAAATTAAAACCAACACCGACGTTCTTAATTTTATCGAAAACAATATGAAATATAATTACTACGAAAAGGCAACCACGCTTTTTGCGTAAAAACGGTTAAAACCCAAGCGCTCTGCTTAAGCAGGGCGCTTTCTTATTTATATCGCCCCGTTATATTTTAAGTTAGCGCGCATACAAATAAAGTATGTTAAGTAAGGCTTATATAAATTTAGGCGCTATTAAAAGAAACGCTAAAAGAGTTAGAGAAAAACTGCCGTCCACCGTAAAATTTTGCGCCGTGGTAAAGTCCGACGGCTACGGGCACGGTCTAGAACGGGTTGCGCTCAGTCTATATCGTATTTGCGACTGTTTTGCCGTGAGCAATATAGACGAAGGTGTAAAACTTCGCAGAGCAGGGATAGACAAACAAATTTTGGTGTTAGTTCCGTGCGTAGCAAACTTTACCGAAAGGGCTATTGACGAAAGGCTAACGCTTGCCGTTCAAAGCGTAAACGACTTGGAGTTGATAGGTAGGCTATGCGCTAAAACCGAGAGTAAATGCAAGGTGCAAATAGCCTTTAACTCGGGTATGAACAGGTTTGGCGCAGATTTAGACGAATTAAAAAAGATGCTAGAATTTATAGCGGGGCAAAAGGATATAATTTTGGACGGAGCGTTTTCGCATTACGCCAAGCCCGAGAGTAAAAAGCAAAGAGAAACAGCCAAGAAACGATTTTTGCTTGCAAATAAACTCGTTAAGCATTATAATAATAGTGCGACCTGTCATATTTCGGCTAGCGGAGGCTTTCTTAAGGGCGATTATATGGATATGGTTAGAATAGGCATACTTCTTTACGGGTATAAACCTTTTGACAGCGACTTTAAGGTAGAGCCGGCAATGAAAGTCTTTTCGCCCGTGATATCCGTTAGGCGTTTAAGTAGGGGTGAAGGCTGTTTGTACGGGCTAAAAAAAGCCAAAAAGAAAACGGGGGTAAGTATCGTTGGGTACGGATACGCCGACGGCTTGCCACGAAGAAAATGCAAGAGGCAGTTTTCAAACAAGTGTATGGACGCTTGCGCGGTTAAGGAAATTAAAAAGGGTTATCTAGCGGTTATGGATAACGCTAATTTGCTTGCCAAGGAGTACGGTACTATAAGTTACGAAATTTTGACTAAGTCTGCCCTTCGGGCAGAAAAAATATATTACGAGATTTAAGTCGGTTGGGTTTTGCGTGAGTATTAACCACCGTCTAACTAACGAAGGTGAAAAATGAAATATATACTTAAACAGGCATTCGTGCCACTACTTTACTCGTTCTTCTTTTCTATGTTAGGTCTTGGTATTATGACCATTGAGGAAAAGTTTTTCGTTTTGGAGTTATGCCTTAATATCCTAAACGTACTTTTCTATCTATTCGTAATTTCGGTAGCGAGTTTTAAAGACGGACAAAAGGCTTTAGACGTTAGGGAAACCAACGATAAAAAGAGAGAGGCTATCGCTAAAACCGGACAAGATATCCCCCTAAACTTACAAGAGGAATACAAACTATGGAAGGGCTTCGTTTACGGTGCGGTATCGTGCGCGCCTATGGTAATACTGCTGATTTTACACGCCTTGTTCTCGATAGGCGGAGGTCCTAAAGGGTTCGGTATGATAGGCGGTATTTTGTATATGCCCGTTTTCTCGTTCGTGCTTACCTTCTTATCACATTTAAACAACTTTTACTATTTCGGACTTTTGGCTATACCCGTAATTTCGTTGACTACCGGTCTAACTTATAAACTCGGCGCAGACTTCGCTTACAGAAAATATCAATCTCTTGCCGAAACGCGTCGCTTTTACGAGGGAGAATAACCTTGAGAATAGTTGCAGGAAAATATAAGGGCAGAACTCTTTACGGCTTTGACGGAACGGATATTAGACCTACTTCGGACATGGCTAGAGAAAGCCTTTTTAACATACTTCAAACACGAATTGCAGGGGCTAACTTTTTAGATTTATTCTGTGGTTCGGGCGCAGTAGGGATAGAGGCGTTGTCTAGAGGAGTAAGCTGGGTTACTTTTAACGATTTAGACGCTTATAGCGCTAAACTTACCCAAAAAAATCTAGAAAAAGTAGGCGCAACCGACTATGACCTTCGTCGTGGCGACGGGGTTGACTTTTTAAGGCGTACGGACAAAAAATACGATATTATCTTTATAGACCCGCCGTACAAGTCCGATTTGGGCGAAAGGGCGCTAAAAGAAGTGCAAAACGCCTTGTCGGAAGACGGAATCGTTATTTACGAAAACGAAAAGCCGTTCGAGGGCGTAATAGACGGCTTGTCTATCTACGACGAGCGTAAATACGGTAGGGCGCGATTGACTTTTTTCAAGAGAGAAAAATAAATGAAAGGTTGTGTTTTTGCAGGTACGTTCGACCCGATTACGGTTGGACATCAAAACGTGATAGAAAAGTGCTTAAAAGCCTACGGCAAAGTGCTGGTAGTAGTGGGCAAAAACCCCAAAAAGACTTGCGCTTTTACCGAAAAGGACAGGCTAGACTGGACTAAACGGACTTTTAAGGACTATACGGGCGTAGAGGTTATTGCTTATTCGCAAATCGAGGGCGAATACGCCGATTACCTTAAAGAAAAGGGATACCTAATTTACGCACGTGGAATTCGCGACCAAAAAGACTTAGAAATGGAAAACGCGTATAAGGATATTAACGCTAAAATTTATCCGTTCGTGACCACCGAATACGTTTATCCCGACGAACGATTTGCAACCGTTAGTTCGAGTATGGTTAAGCAAAAAATGATATTAGGGCAAGACTATTTAGAATTTATTCCACAACCGATTAGAGAGAGCGTAAAAGAAAAGGCGCAAGAAGTATTCGGCGCTAAAAAAATATAAAACCCAAAATTAAACCGATTATAAAACTGATAACCGCGTGCGTTATTTTACCAAGGTAAAAGCAGGCGGTTTTTATTTTTGCGCTAGATAAAAAGACCACCGATTGCGCTATGACCGAAAGTCCTCCAAACCCACTTATAGCGCTTGCAACTGCTAGAGTAATAGGGCGGATAGGCGCTTTAGAAAGGGCTAAAAACCCTCTGGTAGATTCAATTAGTCCAACCGTTAAACCTTCGCCGAGCGCTCGTTCTTTTAGAAGGCTGGTTGCGAGTTGGCAAGGTAGTGTTAACAAGCCTACCGACAGTAGAATTTCTATAAAAACGTAAAACAGCGTGATAATTCCGCCCACGAAAAGAGTGGAGTTAACCGTTGATAAAACGCTGTCGTAAAAGATAGAGTTAGAAGTTTCAAAGTTCAGTTTGGAGCTCGATTGTGGTTTGTCGCCTCGTTTATAAAAGGAAAAAATCACGCCCGTAATAAGTGCTGAAAGCAGGTGGGTAAGGGACAGTAACAGCCCGAACTTTACGCTCTTAAAAAGCAACGAGCCTACGGTGGCAGTCATAAAAAGCGGGGACGAGGTCGAGCAAAAAACCGACGCTCTAACCGCTTCCGTGCTAGATAGTGCCCCGCCTTTTTTAAGGTCGCAAACGAGTTTAGCGCCCATAGGGTAGCCCGAAATAACGCTCATCATTAGGGCGTAGCCCGCCGTTCCGTTAGTCTTAAACAGTCGGTTGGTTAAGGGGGAAAGCTTAAGCGAAAGTTTTCCCGTGGTTTTAAGGTTTGCGAGCAGGGTGGATAGAAAAAAGTAGGGGAACATTGAGGGAATAACGGTTACCACCCACAGTTTTAGCCCTTCGGTAACGGCGTATTGATAACCTCCGTTAAAGGTTAAAATTGCCGTTAGACACACGGCGAAGAAAAATAGCAAAAAATCAGAGTTTATTTGTCGTTTTACCATCATATTTTATTCTATTAGGGCTTGTCAAAAAATAGCACTTATGGTAAAATATTAATATGGATTTATTTGATTTAGTGGGCAATTCTAAAACGAACGTGCCCCTCTCCGAGCGCATGCGCGCACGAAATCTTTCTGAATACGTAGGTCAGCAACATATAGTATCCGAATCCAGTTTACTAAGAAGGGCGATTAAACTGGATAGGCTTGGCAGTTGCATTTTTTGGGGGCCTCCCGGCTCGGGTAAAACCACCCTTGCAAACGTTATTGCAAACGGCACGGACGGCAACTTCGTTAAACTTAACGCCGTATCTAGTGGCGTTGCCGACGTTAAAAAGGTTATAGAAGACGCAAGAACTTCGGCAAAACTGTACGGCAAAAAGACCTATTTACTTTTAGACGAGTGCCACAGATTTAGTAAAACGCAAAGCGACAGTTTGCTCCCTGCAATCGAGCAAGGCGATATAATCTTTATAGGTTCTACCACCGAAAACCCTTTTGCCTCTATGACGCCTGCAATTGTTTCTAGGTGTAGAGTTTTCGAACTTAAAAGGTTAGACCAAGAAGATATTAAAAGGTCGCTAATTCGCGCGTTAAACGATAAAGAACGCGGACTAGGAAACTACTCCGTAGAAATAGAGGACGAGGCGTTAGACCATATAGCAAGGCTTTCTGCAGGCGATTTAAGAGTGGCGTATAACGCCTTAGAACTTGCCGTTTTAACCACTCCGCCAGCCCAAGACGGAAGGATTAAAATTACGCTAACCGACGCCGAGCAGTCTATTCAACAAAAGGCGCTATCTTTCGACGAACAATCGTATTACGATATGCTATCGGCGTTTTGTAAGAGCCTGAGAGGTAGCGACGCCAACGCCGCGCTATACTATATGCAGAGGCTAATTAAAGGCGGTTGCGACCCCTTGCTTATTTTTAGAAGGCTAATCGCTCACTCTGCCGAGGACGTGGGCATGGCAGACCCCAACGCGTTGGTGGTTGCCACTAGTGCTATGACGGCTTTTGAAAAAATGGGGCTTCCCGAGGGTTTACTTCCACTATCCGAGGCTATAATCTACGTGTGCGAGGCAGAAAAATCTAATTCGGTAGTCGTTGCTATGGATATGGCGGGAGAAGATGCCCTAAAAGCCACCGACGACGCCGTTCCACCGTGGGTTAAAAACGCCGTTTACGGCTCTAAAGAAGATAAAAAACTCGCGTCGCAGTATAAATATCCACACGACTACGGTGGATACGTTGAGCAACAATATTTGCCCAACGGATTAAAAAACAGAGTGTATTACCGTCCGTCAGACAACGGCTACGAAAAAACAGTTAAGGAAATAAGAAATAAAAAAGGAAAAAAGAACTAGGCAAATTATTATGGACTACGCATTAAAACTATCAAAAGAATTTACTATTCAACCTATTCACGCAAAAAACGTAATCGATTTAATCGACGAGGGAAATACTATTCCCTTTATCGCGAGATACCGTAAAGAAATGACGGGCTCGTGCGACGACCAAGTTTTAAGAGAATTTTCCGACAGGCTTAAATATTTACGAAATTTAGACAATAGAAAGCAAGAAGTTGCCGACTCTATTACCGAGCAAGGCAAAATGACCGACGAGATAATGGTTGCGCTTGCGGGCGCTGAAACCATGACCGAAGTAGAGGACGTTTACCGTCCGTTCAAGCAAAAGCGTAAAACGAGGGCGTCGGTTGCTATCGAAAAGGGCTTAACTCCCTTGGCCGATAAGATTTTAGAACAAGATGCTTTGGCTATTCCCGAAGAAATTGCGTCTGAGTTTATAAACGCAGAAAAGGGCGTGGAGACCTCTGCGCAAGCGTTAGCCGGCGCTAGCGACATTATTGCCGAAAGAGTTTCCGACGACGCGGAACTTAGAAAATCGCTTAGAAAAAAACTTGCCGAAAGGGGCGAGATTTGTTGCAAACTTTTAGAAAACGATAAGTCTGCAACCTACGATATGTACAAAGAATATTCCGAAAAGGTTTCCGCTATTCCTTCGCACAGAATTTTAGCCGTTAACCGTGGCGAAAAGGAAGAGTGCTTAAAGGTTGGCGTTGCTATCGACGAGATAGAAATGCTTTCTATAATAAAGGGCGCGTACGTTAAAAATTCTTCTATTTGCGCAAAAATAGTAGAAAACGCTTGCGAGGACGCCTATTCAAGGCTAATTTTCCCCTCAATCGAAAGGGAAGTGCGTAGCGACTTAACCGACAAAGCCAACGAGCAAGCAATAAAGATGTTCGAGGTTAATCTTCGCCCACTACTTTTGCAACCACCCCTTAAAAACCAAGTTATTTTAGGCTTAGACCCGGCGTACAGAACGGGTTGTAAGATTGCTGTAATAGATAGCGAGGGTAACGTTTTAGATACCACCGTTGTTTATCCCACGCCACCTCAAAACAAGATAGAGGAGGCAAAGGCAAAACTTATCGCTCTAATCAAAAAGCACGGCGTTACGGTTATTTCTATCGGTAACGGCACGGCAAGTAAAGAGAGTGAAATTTTCGTTGCCGAAATGATTAAAGAAAGCGGACTACCTTTATCGTACGCAGTAGTAAACGAGGCGGGCGCGTCCGTTTATTCTGCGAGCAAGTTGGGCGCGGAAGAATTCCCCGACTTCGACGTAACGCAAAGGAGCGCCGTATCTATTGCAAGAAGGCTTTTAGACCCCTTGGCGGAACTTATTAAAATCGACGTTAAATCGATAGGCGTTGGTCAATAT
>JAFZIB010000039.1 GCA_017554545.1 Clostridia bacterium | reverse complement strand
TTAAATATAAAAAAGAGGATTCTAACGAGCAATACAGATTTGCTTAACTAATTTTATATGTTTATTCCAAAGATTAAGTATATATATCCCAAGCAAACGGATGAACAAATAATAAAAGTAGAGAAAAAAAGAGACGTAGTACTAGATAATAAGTATTATAGGTCTCTAAAAAAGACTACCTTTAAAATAGGTCAGTTCTTTTTTAAAATACTTTTCGTGTTTATCGCTCACCCGCTCGTTAGGATTAGATATCATTTAAAAGTTAAAGGGCGTAAGGAATTTAAAAAGCACCGTAAAACGCTACGTAAAAACGGTTTTATAACCGTGAGTAACCACGTGTTTATGTGGGACTACGTTGCGCTTTGCGCGTCTATGAGAATGGGGCTTCCCAACGTTCCTGCTTGGGGTAAAATCGTTACCTCAAAGTTTGGCAAAATCTTCTCGCTTGCGGGGGTTATTCCTATTCCCGAGGAGCGCTCGGCATTTATGAAATTTATGCGTTTCGTTGAAGACGTGTTCAAAGAAAACAAGTGGGTGCATATCTATCCCGAAACGGGGTTATGGTATTACTACGTTCCGATTAGACCTTTTAAGAGAGGCGCTGCCGTTTTTGCGTATAAGTATAATAAACCCATCGTGCCCGTAGGATATTCTTACAGAGAAAGAAAGGGACTTAGCAAATTAATTTTTAAGACTGCACCCTTCGTTACCACGCATATAGGCGAGCCTATCTATCCGGATATGACCTTAAACAAGCGCGAGGCAGTAGAAAAACTCAACAACGAGGTAAGAAACAAAATTATCGAAATGGTGGGTATCGGAACGGAAGAGAACAACCAGCGTATTATGGAAGAATACTATAAATACGAGGACGGACATTTTTACACTACGATTTAAAAATTATTATGTGGGATTATTTAGAAGAACTTACCGAAAGGTCTATTAATTCGGCAAGAAACACCATTTGGTTTATTAGAGTATGCCTAATTAAGGGCGGATTTTTACTCCTATATTTTTTGTGCTGCTTTGCAATAGGCGTAAGCGGTGCTTTTAGAGACGTTGCAATTATTAACTTTTGCATAGTGGCGTTAGACTTTTTGGTGTACGCGTTTATTTGGGGCTTAACCAACCGCGCAGCAAAAAATAAAGTTAAAAATCAAAATAGAAATAAAAGGTTTATCAGCGCTCTAAAAATCGCCTGTTCAATTTTAAGACCTGCAGGCACGACTTTACTTTTAGTAAACGTTATAAGATGTATCAACGTAGGCGCAGGCAACCTTGCAATAAATATTTTAGTGCTGTTATTTACCAGCGCTAGCCTTGCGATTTTCTTAATTAAAGAGTGTGTTATAATGCTAGTTAATTACGTAAAATACAAAGCAAAAAAAGAACTGGAAGAATTCGACCGTTTCGTAACTCAAGTCGGTTGTGAAATAAAAGAAGAAATAGGGCAAAAAATAAATGGAATTTAAAAGATTAGGGCTAAAAGATTTAAGTCTTTGTAGGCCCTATTTTAATTTAATCACAGACTATCAGACCTGCGACTATACGGTTGGCGGGACTTTTATGTGGCGCGACTATTTTAAGATGGAATACGCTATAGAGCAAGGCGTTTTATACACTAGGCTATATAACGAAAAGGGCGAGCGTTTTTACAACTTGCCTATAGGCAAAGATTTTGAAGAGTGCCTTAAAGTATTAAAAAATCAAGCAAAATTAGACGGCGAGCCCTTAAGATTTTGCACCGTGCCGGAAAGCCTGTTGCAGAGCATAAAAGACCTTTGCGAGTGTAGTTATTACGAGCAAGAAATTTTTGCAGACTATCTATATCTATCCGAAGATTTAATAAGTTTAAGGGGTAAAAAGTTTTCTCCCCAACGAAATTTAATAAGCCAGTTTAACAGAAACAATCCCAACTATTCCGCCGTAACAATCGACGGACAAAACGTGCAATTAATAAAGGAATTTTTAGATAAAAACTTTTGCGTATCTAACGCAAAAAGCGACTTTGAAAGGGAAGAAATTATAAAGACTAAAGAGGCGCTAGACAATTTACCGAACTTTAACTTCGTGGGGCTAGCGTTAAAATCGGAGGATAAAATTATAGGTTTTTCTCTGGGAGAAATAGTTGGCGACGTGTTGTTTTATCACGTAGAAAAAGCCGATAAAACCGTTAAGGGCGCGTATAAAAAACTATGCAATCTTTTCGTTAATGAATATGCCGGCAAAGTTAAGTTCGTTAATCGCGAAGAAGATATGGGCGATTTAGGTTTAAGAAAATCTAAACTAGACTACAACCCCGTAAAAATACTGAAAAAATACGTGGTTGAAATTAAATAAAAATATTAAAGTATTAATATTTCGTCGTCGTGGTATCGGCAACGAACGGACGGTGGATAATTTTGACATAATTTTTACCTAGTTTGGTTTATTGTATTTACAAAAGTTAAAAAAAAGTATATACTATACTTTAATAGAGTTTATATAGGGGAGACGTTTTATGGCTAATGCAAAATACAAAAGAGTAATAATTAAACTTTCGGGCGAAGCGCTTGCAGGAAGTAAGGGTAACGGTATCGACGAGCAAATTCTTCAGTCGGTAGTTGCAGAGATTAAAGCGGTGCAAGAACTTGGCGTAGAAATAGGTATTATCGTTGGCGGAGGCAACTTCTGGCGTGGCAGACAAGGTAGAGAAATGGATAGAACTACCGCCGACCATATGGGTATGCTGGCAACCGTCATTAACGCTTTGGCTCTCCAAGACGCTTTAGAGAGAGAAGGTATGCCTACCAGAGTTCAAACGGCGCTAACCATTACCAGAGTTGCAGAGCCGTATATTTTAAGAAAGGCGCTTTCGCATTTAACCAAAGGCAGAATAGTTATATTTGCATGCGGAACGGGTAACCCCTACTTTACTACCGACACGACGGCTGCACTTCGCGCCGCCGAAATCGGTGCGGACGTATTGCTCCTTGCTAAAAACGTCGATGGTATTTACGATTCCGACCCGAAGGTTAACAAAGACGCTAAAAAGTTCGATAAAATCTCTTATAAAGAGTATATCGAAAAAGGTCTTAAGGCGATGGATACCACCGCTATCACTATTTGTATGGAAAACCAGATTCCCGTGCTTGCTTTCGGCTTATTCGAAAAGGATTCGCTAGTTAAAGCCGTTAAAGGCGAGAGTATAGGAACTATTATCGGCTAGAATAGTAATTCTGGCAAAAAGGCTAAAACACAATTTGATTTTTAGGAGAACGTATATGGCAATCGAAAACGAACAATTTGAAATGATAATGATGGAAACTATAGACAAAACCGAAAAGACCGTTTCGGTTTTAAATAGCGAATACGTAACCATAAGAGCGGGCAGAGCAAACCCACATATTTTAGACAAGGTTTTAGTAGATTACTACGGCACTCCCACTCCTATCAACCAAGTGGGCAACATTTCGGTAACCGAAGGTAGATGTTTGGTTATCGCGCCTTGGGATGCGTCTATGCTTAAGGTTATAGAAAAGCAAATTATGGTGGAAAATATCGGTATAACCCCTGCGAACGACGGTAAGGTTATCCGTTTAGTATTCCCCGTATTAACCGAAGAACGCAGAAAGGAACTCGTTAAGCAAATCAAAAAGATGGCAGAAGATTCTAAGGTTGCAGTTCGTAACGTTCGTAGAGACGCTATGGATTCTCTTAAGAAGATGAAAAACAACAAAGAACTTTCTGAAGACGAGCACGCAATCTGCGAAAAAGACGTGGATAAGGTTATTTCAGAGGCTATTGAAAAGATAGAAAAATTAGTTGCAGATAAGGAAAAGGATATTCTTTCGGTATAATGGATAACGTTAAAATTCCCACACACGTTGGGATAATTATGGACGGCAACGGAAGATGGGCAAACCTCAAAGGTAAGGAGCGTTCTTTTGGTCATAAAGAGGGCTCGGCAAACGTAGAAAGGGTAGTGGAATACGCTTTTAACAGGGGCGTTAAATCGCTTACCCTTTACGCATTTTCTACGGAAAACTGGGCAAGACCAAAAAAAGAAGTGGACGAACTTATGCGTCTGCTTAAGATTTATTTTACCAAGTTTATAAAAAAGATTGCCAATAACGGCATTAGACTTAAAGTGATAGGCGACGTTTCGGTTTTAACCCCTGAACTAAAAAAGGTTATAGAAAAGGGCGAGGCTAAAACGCAAAACAACCTAGAGCATACTTTAAATATCGCAATAAATTACGGCGGTAGGCAAGAGATTGTGCACGCAGTTAACGAACTACTTAAAGACGGAAAACAAATTACGATAGAAAGTATTTCTAAGGCGTTATATACCGCCGATTGCGGCGAACCCGACTTGATTATCAGAACGGGCGGAGAATTTAGATTATCTAATTTCTTGCTCTATCAAGGCGCGTATAGCGAACTATATTTTACCGACGTTTTGTGGCCGGACTTTAACGGCGAGCAATTAGAAAAGGCTTTTGCCGAATACGGCGCGAGAAACCGTAGATTCGGCAAAATTTAAGGATTACAAATGAAAACTAGAATTATTAGCGGAGCATGTTACGTAGTTATTATAGCAGGGTGTTTTTTGCTTAGAGAGTTCGTTGATTTTAGACTCTTTAATCTTTTGTTATGGTTTTTTGCTACTTTAGGCACGCTCGAAGTTGCCGAGGCTGTAAATAAATACACCACTAAAAAAGCCTTAATCGTTGCAGGCGTATTTGGTGGACTTAGCGTTCCTGCTTTTTGCTTAATCGAGCACTTTTTTGCAGGTTGGGGCTTTATCGCTCCTATTGCTTTAAGCGTTATTTCGGGCGTTATTTTGTTCGTACTAACCAAAAGAAAAAGCAAAAGAATATTTTGCGTGCTCCCTGCGTTTTACCCTTCGCTACTTATTTTAACTTCGTTAATGATAAACTATTTACAAGGCGTGGGCTTTATCGCTACGCTAACTCTATTCGTTATAGCACCGCTTGCCGATTCGTTTGCGTATTTCTTAGGCACGTTAATCGGTGGAAAAAAACTTTGTCCCAAACTTAGCCCCAAAAAGACTTGGGCTGGCGCTTTCGGTAGCGTTCTAGGTGGAGCCATGGGCGGTTTAGCCGTTTACTTTGTTTTCGGCTCGTCGCTAAACGTTAGACTTGGCTACGTCTTGTTTGCAATTATAGGCGTAGTAGCATCCGTGCTTACTATTTTCGGCGATTTATTCGCCAGCCTAATAAAAAGAAAGGTTGGAATTAAAGATTACGGCAACATAATGCCCGGTCACGGTGGCGTGATGGATAGAATCGACGGTATGATTTTTTCTTCGCCGTTAATTTTGGTTGCTTTTAGTCTAATTTAGAATTATGAAAAAGATTGCGCTTATAGGTTCAACGGGGTCGATAGGTCGTCAAACGTTAAACGTCGTTCGTCGCCACCCCGACAAATTTAAAATCGTTTCGCTTGCAGGGGGAAACAACGTTGAACTGCTTAAAGAACAAATCGAAGAATTTTCTCCGCTAGTTGCAACTTGTGCTTTGCCCCTACGACTAGGTGGCGATAGCAAAGTTAAAACCTATAATGGCGAAACTGCCTATCTAAACGCCGTTATCGAGCAGGCAGACGTGGTTGTGGTTGCGCTCGTAGGATTTATGGGTATTCACGCAGTACTTAAAGCACTAGAACTTAAAAAGGACGTTGCTCTTGCAAACAAGGAAAGTCTAGTGGTGGGCGGAAAACTCGTTATGGACGCGGTTAAAAAGGCGGGGGTAAATCTTCTTCCAATAGATAGCGAACACTCGGCAATATGGCAGGCTTTATCTCAAGACCGAAACAAACCTTTTAAGCGTATAATTTTAACGGCAAGCGGTGGCGCTTTTAGAGATTTAAGCGTTAGCGATTTGCAATTCGTTACGGCAAAAGACGCTTTAAAACACCCTAACTGGAATATGGGTGATAAAATTACCGTTGACTGCGCGACTATGGTCAACAAAGGTTTTGAAGTTATCGAGGCCAAATGGCTTTTTAATGCAGATTTCGACAATATCGACGTAATTATTCATAGAGAAAGTATCATACACTCTATGGTAGAGTATTTAGACGGCTCTACTATTGCGCAAATGAGTTATCCTAGTATGGAACTTCCTATCGCCTTGGCGCTATCTTATCCCGAAAGGATAGATACGGGGCTAAAAGGTTTAGATTTTGCAACGCTTGGCAAACTGACCTTTGCGAAACCCGACCAAGAAAAATACCCTTGTTTAGATTTGGTAATACGGGCTGGAAAGTCGGGTGGTTGCCTTCCTGCAGTCGTTAACGGCGCAAACGAAGTTGCCGTAAATATGTTCTTGCAGGGTAAAATTAAATTTAACGATATTTATAAAAGCATTGCTTTTGCCTTAGACGGCTTTTCGGGTAGTAACCAAGTTAGTTACGAGAACGTTTGTCTTGCGGACGAATATTCAAGAAAGGCGGTAAAAGGCTTGTTCGGAGAATAATGAATTTTCTTTTTCTTGCTAGTTTTGGGCAGGTAGCGTCTTACGTAGGGTACGTGTTGCTTGCCGTTTTATTGCTGTTGGTTATGATAACAGTACACGAGTTAGGGCATTATCTAACGGGTAAAATGCTAGGCTTTGGCATTGACGAATTTGCCGTTGGGTTCGGCCCTAAAATATTTTCTAAAAAGAAAAAAGACGGCGAAGTTTTTTCTATTCGCGCTCTCCCTCTCGGTGGATTTTGCGCGTTTAGTGGCGAAGACGAGGACAGCAAAGACCCAAAGGCGTTTAATAATCGCAAGCCGTGGCAAAGACTTATAGTTTTAGTGTCCGGTGCGCTTATGAATTATCTTTTTGCGCTACTTATTATTTGCGTAATGTTCGGCGCGTACGGAAAAAACGCGCTAGTGACCTATAAGGTTAACGACCTGCCTTTAGGCTACGACTCGCAAAACAGTTTTATTTCTCGCGACGTTATACTAAAGGCAAACGGCAAGAACGTTTATATAACTTCCGACCTTATGAGCGCTATCGAGGGCAAAGAGGCGGGAGAAACGGTTGACTTTAAGATAATGCGACAAGGCAAGGTTATGGACTTAACGGTTAAACTCCGCGAGCATACCAACTTTAAGAATTTAGAGGATATAACTCTGCTTTACGACGCTTTGGGCGTTTATTACCAAACGGACGAGACTAACGGCGAGATGATTGACGGTGGTCTTTACGCGACGGGTGTAAAACTAGGCTTTTTTAGAACGATAGGCGCTAGCGTTGAGTATTCTATTAAACTTGCCGGTACGGTTTTTATAGTTTTGGGACAGTTACTAACGGGTAAACTCGGGTTATCGTCTATGGGTGGAACGGTTACTACTATTGCCGTTACCGCTCAGGCTATTTCGTTTGGGTTTAGAAACCTATTAAATATAGGCGCGTTTATAGGCGTAAATCTAGCCGTGTTCAATCTACTGCCTATACCTGCTTTAGACGGTTCGAGAGTAATTTTCACTTTGATAGAGTGGGTAAGAGGAAAACCTATTAGCCGAAAGGTAGAGGGTATAATTCACACGGTAGGCTTAGTTTTGCTCGTTTTATTTGCCGTGTTTATAGATTTACAGCGTTGTTTTTAGTAAAATTTATATTAAAACCGATTAAATATTAATTAAAATAATAAAAAATATAAAAATTTTATATAAAAATCGTTTATAATTTTGATAAAAAGTATGTTACAATATACTTAAGATAAATGGAGGAGCTAATTATGGCTATCAAAAACGAATATTTATTAGACCTTTTAGAAAGAACTAAAAAGAGAAATCCTGGCGAGCCGGAATTTATACAGGCAGTTACCGAAGTATTCACTTCGCTCGAGCCAGTTATTGAACAACGTCCCGACTTAGTAGAGGCTGGCGTTCTAGAGAGAATAGTTGAACCCGAAAGACAAATTATCTTTAGAGTTCCTTGGGTTGACGACAATGGTAAACCACACGTAAACCGTGGCTTTAGAGTTCAATTCAACTCTGCAATCGGTCCATACAAGGGAGGTATTAGACTTCACCCTTCTGTTAACCTAAACATCATTAAATTCTTAGGCTTTGAACAAACTTTCAAAATCAGTCTTACCACTTTACCTATGGGCGGTGGCAAGGGTGGTTCTGACTTTGACCCTAAGGGCAAGTCGGATAACGAAATTATGAATTTCTGCCAAAGTTTTATGACTGAACTTTATCGTCATATTTGCGCAGACCTCGACGTTCCCGCTGGTGATATCGGCGTTGGTGCAAGAGAAGTTGGCTATATGTTCGGTCAATACAAGAGAATTAAAAACGAGTGGGTTGGCGTGCTCACCGGCAAAGGTTTAACTTACGGTGGCTCTCTTGCAAGAAAGCAAGCAACTGGCTACGGCTTATGCTATTTCACTAACGAAATGTTACAAGCAAACGGTATGAGTTTCGAGGGCAAAACCGTGTTGGTATCTGGTTCTGGTAACGTTGCTATTTACGCTTGCGAAAAGGCAACCGAATACGGCGCAAAGGTTGTTGCTATGTCCGATAGTAACGGTTATATCTACGATAAAAACGGTATCGACCTCGACCTCGTTAAGCAAATTAAAGAAGTTGAAAGAAAGAGGATTAAAGAATACGTTTCAGTTCATACCGACGCTGAATATCACGAAGGATGCAAGGGTATTTGGACTATTCCTTGCGATATTGCTCTTCCTTGCGCAACTCAAAACGAAATCGACGGCGAATCTGCTGCAATTTTAGTTAAGAACGGCTGTAAGGTAGTTAGCGAAGGCGCAAATATGCCTTCTACTCCCGAGGCAATCGACACCTATCTTTCTAACGGTCTTCTTTACGGACATGCAAAGGCTGCAAACGCCGGTGGCGTTGCAACTTCGGGCTTAGAAATGAGCCAAAACTCTTTAAGACTATCTTGGTCTTTTGAAGAAGTTGACCAAAGACTACACGGCATTATGAAGTCTATCTTTAAGGCTTGCGACGAAAACAGTAAAAAATACGGTATGCCCGGCAACTATATGGCAGGCGCAAACATTGCAGGCTTTATTAAAGTTGCAGAGGCTATGAAGGCTCAAGGTAACGTTTAATAAATCGTTATAAACGTAAAATTATAAAGGCGGAAATTTTCCGCCTTTTTATTTTTCCTTCTAGCAAAAATGCAGTTTTATTATTTACTTGCAAAATACGGCTTTTTATTATATAATTATTAGAAATTGACTATTTAAAAAACTTATAGGATAACTATGTCTGTAAATCAAAAAAAAATTAGAAACTTTTGTATAGTAGCGCATATCGACCACGGCAAGTCAACCTTAGCGGACAGGCTTATGGAAAAAACGGGGCAGGTTTCTCAAAGGGATATGGAAGAACAACTTTTAGACTCTATGGATTTAGAGCGTGAAAGGGGTATTACCATAAAACTAACTCCTGTTAGAATGTTCTACAAAGCAAAAGACGGCGAAGAATATATTTTAAACCTTATCGACACTCCCGGACACGTGGACTTTACCTACGAAGTATCGCGTTCGCTCAAGGCGTGCGAGGGCGCTATTTTGATAGTTGACGCAACGCAAGGCGTACAGGCTCAAACGCTTGCAAACGCCTACCTTGCTATAGATAACGACTTAGAAATTATGCCCGTTATAAACAAAATGGACTTAGCGTCTGCTCGTCCCGACGAGGCTGCCGAAGAATTAGAAAATATTTTAGGCGTAGATGCTAGCGACGCGCCCAGAATTTCCGCTAAAAACGGACTAAATATCGAAGAAGTGTTAGAGCAAGTAGTAACTAAAATTCCTGCTCCAAACGGAGATGCTAGCGCGCCGTTAAAAGCCCTTATATTTGATAGTTACTACGATAACTTTAAGGGTGTAATCTGTTTCGTTAGAATAGTGGACGGCTCGGTTAAAGTAGGTACTAAAATAAAGACCTTTATGTCGGATAAGGAGTTCGTGGTTACCGAAGTGGGTGTATTCGCGCCAAAAATGAGCCCTAAAGAAGACCTATCTGCAGGCGAAGTAGGATATATTGCTGCAAGCATTAAAAGTATAGAAGACACGGCGGTCGGCGATACCATAACCACCGTGGAAAATCCCGCAAAACAGCCTCTCGACGGATACAAAAAGGCGCTACCTATGGTGTTCTCGGGCGTATTCCCGTTAGACGGCAGTAAATTTAACGACCTAAAAGACGCGCTATTAAAACTAAAATTAAACGACGCGGCGTTATCTATCGAGCCAGACAGTTCGGCCGCGCTAGGTTTTGGGTTTAGATGTGGTTTTTTAGGACTACTTCATATGGACGTTATTCAAGAGCGTATAGAAAGGGAGTTTGATATAGATATAATCACTACTGCGCCGTCCGTTTCGTACAAGGTTTATAAAACCGACGGCAGTATGATGATTGTTGAAAACCCAACCCACCTTCCTCCCACGACCGAAATCGATTATATGGAAGAACCGGTAATTAGCGCGAGCATTTTTACTCCTCCCGAATACGTTGGACCTATTATGGAACTGTGCCAGTATAAACGCGGTGTTTATAAAGATTTAATATATCTAGACAAAACGCGAGTAGAGATGAAATACGTTCTACCGTTAAACGAAATAATATACGACTTCTTTGACAGTCTTAAATCTAGAACTAAAGGATACGCGTCTTTCGACTACGACGTTGCGGGTTATCAAAAGAGTGAACTAGTTAAACTAGATATGCTACTTAACGGCGATATTTGCGACGCGCTTTCGGTTATCGTGCATAAAGATAAGGCGTACGAGCGTGGCAGACAGATTGCCGAAAAACTTAAAGACGTTATCCCCCGCCAAATGTTTGAAATTCCTATTCAGGCTGCGGTTGGTGGTAAAATAATCGCTAGAGAAACGGTTAAGGCGTTTAGAAAAGACGTTCTTGCAAAGTGCTACGGCGGTGACGTTACCAGAAAGAAAAAACTTTTAGAAAAACAAAAAGAAGGCAAAAAGAAAATGCGTTCTATCGGTACGGTTGAAATACCGAGCGAGGCGTTTATTTCAATTCTTAAAACGGATAGCGACGATTAGTTCTTGCCTTAATGGATAAATTTATAAAGGAAACTAAATAGTGAATAAAACGATTGATTTAATTAATATTGCTTTTGTTAGTATCGAAACCATACTTTTAGTTTTAATACTATTCGTTTTAAATAGCGTTTCAATCGTTTGCTTTTTAACGGTATGCGTTGCGTTTTGCTTTTCGCTCTTGCTGTTTGGCGAGCAAAAAAGAGGGTGCTATAAGTCTATAGCGCTACTTTTCACTGTTGTTTCCGACGTGTTTTTAGTGATTGTTTATCAAAAATCGGGGCAAATGCTTCATCAAATTTTAGGCGTTTGTTTCTTTACGGTAGTTCAGGCGTTGTACTTTATTTATTTGATTTTATCAACTTCTAAAAAGTCGCTAAAAATCACGCATGTTTGTGTGCGTGCCTTCCTTAGCGTAATTATGCCTATCGTAGCGTATATGGTATGCAAAGAGAAAACTAATTTTTTAATCCTTATAACCGTAATATATTTTACCAACCTAGTGCTTAATTGCGTATTTGCTTTTATAGAATACTGCAAGCACAATATATTTGCAATCGGCTTGCTACTGTTTATTTTTTGCGACGTTTTCGTTGGCGCAAACGCTATGCAAGGCGTATTGTTTACCGCGTCTAAGGGTTCGCTAGCCTATTTTATGGCTTGTCCGCCCTTTAACTTTACTTGGCTATTCTACGTATTATCGCAAACGCTTATCGTGCTTAGCTTTTCGTATAAACTAATTCCTAATAAAAAGGAGAACTAATGAGCGGAATTTACATACACGTACCTTTTTGTAAAAGCAAGTGTACGTACTGCGACTTTGCGTCGTTCCCTAAAGAAATAGGCAAAACCGAAAGTTATTTCGCTTGTCTTTACAGGGAAATCGAGGGCAGAGGCAGACAACTTAAAGATAAAACCTTCTCCACCGTGTATATAGGCGGTGGAACTCCGTCGGTCGTGCCTTCAAAGTTTATTGCCGGCGCTATAAGGCAGGTAAAAAAGTTTTTTAATTTAACCCCTAACGCCGAAATAACCATAGAAATAAATCCCGGCACGGTTGACGCCGACAAGATTAAAGAATATAAAAGCGTTGGGATTAACAGGTTTTCAATTGGCTTGCAAACGGGTTACGACGACCAGTTAAAACGCCTAAACAGAGTGCATACGGCAAAGGACTTTTTGCTTTGTATGAATTTATTAAAGGGCGAAAACGTAAGCGCAGACGTTTTGCTTGGGCTTGCCGACCAAACGCTTGAACAAGTGCTAAAAACAGCGGAATTAGCAATCGCAGGCGGGGTAAAGCATATTTCAGCGTACGCGCTAACGCCCGAAGTCGGCACGCCGATATATACCGACTATCTTAACGGAGAACTCCCTAGTGGCGACGAGGTTGCAGACCTTTACGATGGACTTAAAGAATACCTAAAACGAAAGGGCTTTAACAGATACGAAGTATCTAACTTCGCTTTAGACGGCTTTGAGTCTAAACACAACCTTAACTACTGGATGCGTGGCGAATATATAGGACTGGGCGTTTCGGCATCCTCCTTTATCGACGGTAGAAGATTTACCAACACCTTTTCTATCGACGAATATATGAACGCCATAATTTACAATAAATCGCCCGAAATTTCTTCGGACGTTATAGAGGGTGACGACGCTGAGTTCGAGTTTATAATGCTAGCGCTAAGAACACGTTATGGAATAGACTTAGCCGAATTCAAAAAGCAGTTCGGGGTGGATTTAAAAGAAAAATATAAAGACGTTCTCGCCTTAAAGGCAGAGTATATAAACGTGACCGATAAAAATATAACTATTAAAGACGATTACTTATACGTTCAAAACGATATAATAATGGCGTTTTTAAGAGATTAAAACTTAAACCGTAGCAAGCGCTACGGTTTTTATTTTCGGCAAAACACGACTTATAAACTAAAAATAATACCTTAATAACGCCAAAGCAAATGCTAACATTAAAAAATGATAGTTTACGTTGAGTACGTTTTAATAGATAATTTCATTATCGATTATCTTTTGCTTAGTTGCTCGATTAAAATTACTTCTTTGCCGTCTAGCAAGGTTAGACTTATTTTGTGCAGTCTGTTAGGTGCGGTTTTTGCTCTGACGTATCCGCTTTTTGCAGTTTCTAATATTTTGCTTTTTTTAATAAAAATGGCCTTCGCCTTGTTTTTGGTGGCTGTCGTGGGTAAAAACTACACTTTTAAGCAGTATTACGCCACGCTGTTAATATTTCTTTGTTTTACCTTTTTAACGGGTGGGGCAATTTTTGCACTAGAAAACTTAACGGGCGTAGATTTTTCTACCGAAATTCCTATTGCGCTTGCGTTTTTACCCGTGTTTGGCGTATGCAAGGGCGTAAGCGCGGTATTAGACTTTATTTATAAGAGAAAAATCGTTTTTAATAACCTAGTAGAAGTTACCGTTTCCATCAACGGAGTGACCAAAAGGGCGAGCGGGTTCGTTGATACGGGCAATATGTTATACGACGGGAATTCGCCCGTAATACTGTGCAGTAAATATTTTGCCAAAGATTTTTTGTTTGGGAAGAAGGCTATGCCTAAAATTAAATATATCAGCGTATCTACCGTGACGGGAATATGCCAAAAACCGTCATTTAAAGTAGATGAAATTACTGTTTGCGTAGGGGATAAAAAGAATATATTTAATAACGTAACTATGTGCGTGTCGGAGAGTGGAGCGTTCGATAGGTATCAAGTTATAATTCACCCAAAGTTAGTGGAGGTACAAGATGAAACATACCTTAAAGCAAATGCTTAAAACGTTGTTGCAAAAGTTTTCGTTAAACGAAAACCTACTAAGATACGTGAGCGGAGCGGAAGTTTTGCCCGTTCCTTTTAGCGTGGAGGAAGAAAGCCAACTTATAGGCGAACTAGCCGAGGGTAAAGAGGGCGTAAAAGATAAACTTATAGAGCACAATCTAAGGCTAGTCGTTTACATTGCAAGGCGTTTTGAAAACACGGGCGTTGACCTTGACGACTTAATTTCGGTAGGCACGATAGGTCTAATTAAAGCGGTTAACTCGTTTAACGCCGAAAAGAACATAAAACTTGCGACCTACGCCTCCAGATGTATCGAAAACGAGATTTTAATGCATCTTAGAAGGACTTCGAAACTTAAGAGCGAGGTGTCTTTCGACGAGCCGTTAAATACCGATAGCGAGGGGAACGAACTAGTGCTTTCCGACGTTATGGGAACGGACGGCGACGTGGTTTACAAAAAGATAGAGAGTGGCGTAGAGAACGAACTGTTAACTGAGGCGCTAAAAAAACTAGGCGGACGCGAGCGAGAAATTATGGAACTTAGATACGGGCTAAACGGCAGAGCTGAAAAAACGCAACGGGAGGTTGCCGTACTGCTTGGGATTTCGCAAAGTTATATATCTAGGCTAGAAAAAAAGATTATAGGTAGGCTTAAAAAGGAATTTACCAAGATGGTGTAAGGGATTTATCTGATTTTTAAGTAATTTTTAAGGGATTAAACGGTAAAATAGGTTAAAAGGGTTAGAAAGTTTAAATATTTTATTGATTTAATTTAATAAATGTTTTATAATATACTTAACTAGAAAAAGGAGAAAAATTATGTTATTTAATTTATTAGAAGCAGATGCAAACGGAGGCAATCCTTTAGGAACGATACTTTTATTCGGTGGCGTAATCGTTTTAATGGTAGGCTTTTTAATTTGGTCTAACATTTCTAACAAGAAAAAGCAAAAAGAAGCGCAAGCAATGGTTGACTCTCTTAAAAAGGGCGACAGAGTTAAGACTATCGGTGGCGTATGTGGTTTTGTAGTTGAAATCAACAAAGAAGAAAACACTTTCGTTTTAGAAACCGGCACGAACGACAAGAAGTCGTACGTTAAGTTCGACAGAGGCGCGATTTACCAAACTGCACCTGCAGAAGGTTCTGCAGTAGCGGCGCAAAAAGCAGAAAAGGAAGAAGTAAAGGCGGATGAAAGGGTAGAAGAAAAACCCGCAGAAAAAAAGCCCGCTAAAAAAACTGCTAAAAAGGCTGAAAAGAAAGAGGAAAAACCTGCCGAAGAAAAAGCAGAATAAGTAATAAATAAACTAACCTTCGCATATCTATTTTTAGATAGATGCGGAGGTTTTTTTATGAGCCAAAATGCAGAGGGTAAAAATTTTTTCGTCTTAATTTTTAAAAGCGTTATATTATCGGTGTTAATAACTTTGCTTTCGGTAATCGTTTTCGCCTTTATAGTTAAGCGCGCCGGACTAACTACAACGGTAATCAAAAGCGTTAACCAGTTTATAAAGACCGTTTCGGTTTTCGTGGGTTGCTTTTTCGTTATAAAGGGTAGATTAGGCGTCGTTAAAGGGGCGGTTAGCGGAGCGCTTTACGCGTTGATAATCGCGTTTTTGTTCTTTTTGTTTAGCAAGACTAGTTACCCGACGTTTAGCTTAGCTATCGAGGTTGCGTTCTGTTTGATAATCGGTGCAATATCTGGCGTGGTTGCAGTAAATAAAAAGAATTAAATAGTTTTTAATTAAGTAGCGTGTTAGGGGGTAACGAAAAGATGGTCGTTAGCCCCTTGTTTTTGGCGTTTTTTAACCGTTTTATAAACAAAACCGCATTGACAAGGCGGATAATTCGTTATATAATAAAGTGTGATGTTTTTTAAAGAGTAGATTAATGAGTAAGAAATTTAGGCAAAAAGAAAACAAAAAAGAGCGTGCGAAAAGATTAAACCTAGTTGTAGAACAAACTCGCAGTCAAATATTAGAGGTTACTAAAACGAACGGTGGGCATTTATCTGCAAACTTAGGCGTGGTGGAAACCACCGTCGCTTTGCACGAGGTTTTTGATTTTTCGGTTGATAAATTAATATTCGACGTTGGGCATCAATGTTACGCGCATAAAATTCTTTCGGATAGAAAAGATAAGTTTTGCACCCTAAGGCAAAAGGGTGGTATTTCGGGTTTTCCCGACGCAGAGGAAAGCCCCTTTGATGCGTTTTCTACGGGGCACGCCGGAACTTCTCTTTCGGCAAGTTTAGGCGTTTGCGAAGCGAGGGACAGACTAGGTCAAGATTTTTACGTTATTGCCGTGGTTGGCGACGGCTCGCTCGTTAACGGGCTCAATCTAGAGGCGTTAACTTCTAGCATTAATAAGCCTAAAAAGTTAATAGTTATCCTTAACGATAACGGAATGAGTATTTCTAAAAACCGCAACGGCTTTTACAAAATGATTTCTAAAAGCACCACGCAAAAGGGCTACGTAAAAAGTAAAAGATTTGCTAAAAAACTCTTTGGTAAAAACTTTATAGGCAAAATTTTGGGTGGTGTTAGAAACCTTTCTAAAAGGCTTATATCTGGCGGAAATTATTTCGAAAAATTCGGGTTTAAGTACGTGGGCGTGCTTGACGGAAACGACGTTGAACAAATGACCGATATTTTAAGGCGCGTTAAAAACGTCGCTAAAGACAAAGCGGTGTTCGTTCACGTTAACACGACTAAAGGCAAGGGGCTTTCGGTTGCCGAAGAAAGCGCCGAACTGTATCACGGCGTAGGTAAAGACTTTTCGTTGGGCTCGGGCTCAATGAGTAAGGCGTTGGGCGAGTGCCTTTGCGCCCAAATTGAAAAAAACGATAAAATTTTAGCCGTTACGGCGGGTATGAAACAAGGCACGGGGCTTTGGCAAGTAGAAGAAAAGTATCCTAATAACTTTATAGACGTAGGTATTGCCGAAGAATTTGCCGTAACTTTTTCGGCAGGCATGGCAAAGAGTGGGCTTAAACCGGTAGTCGCTATATACTCGACCTTTATGCAAAGGGCGTACGACCAAATTATGCACGACGTATGTATGCAGAATTTGCCCGTAGTGTTCTGCTTGGATAGGGCTGGGTTCGTTGGTGAGGACGGAAGAACGCATCAAGGCTTGTTTGACCTAAGTTTTTTGTCGCACCTTCCTAATTTAACTATTTTAAGTCCTATAAACGAATACGATTTAAAATTAGCATTAGATTACGCGTTAAGTCTAAACTCTCCCGTGGCGATAAGATACGCAAAAGAGGGCGCTCGTAGCGAAGTTGAACTTAAAGAATATAGCCAAGACGCTAACTTGGTAGTTAAAGAGGGAACGGACGTAGAAGTTTTAGCCGTTGGCGGAAGAATGCTCGACTTGGCGCTCGAATTTGCTAAGGCAAGTCCGCGTAGCGTTAAGGTTAGGGCGATACGCAAGGTAAATTCTTTAGATGGCGATTTACAAAGCCTTACCGCGCCTATGATTATAACCTTAGAAGAAAATGCGATTAAGGGTGGATTTGGAAGTTTAATTCGTCAGTTTATCAAATTGCCCGAAGGCGCTAAAATCGTTTGTCTTGGCGCTAAGGACGACTTCGTTAAACACGGTACGGTTAAAGAACAATTTATAGATTCGGATTTAACGCTAGAAAATCTTTTAGCAATTACAAATATATAGTTATATAGTGCGAGGAACTTATGAATAAGGGGTTAAAGATTTTTTTATTTATCTTTTTGGACTTAGTAGTAGTAGGTATATCTTGGATAGTTTCCATTTTACTTTTAGGCTACGATTTAAGGCTTTGCATACTTAACAACTGGTATTTCTTTATCGGTTCGGTGGCACTCACGGTGCTAGTGCATTACCTATGCGGTTTGTATAAACTTATTTGGAAATTTGCCGGCATTAGCGAAGCGCTTAAAGTGGTGCTATCCGCCGTAGTTTTCGGTGTTTACGCCGTAGTGATAGGCTTAATATCCGAGGAGATTGCGTTCGAGTGGGCAATCGTTGCTCCTTTGATTTTCTTCTGTCTAACCGGTTGCGTAAGGTTCGTTTATAGAATTCAAGCCTTTTTTGCCGAAGAAAAACACAGAAGAATTGCCGAGCAAAAGCATTTCCAAAGAGTGCTAGTTATAGGCGCAGGCGGGGCTGGACAAGCCATAATCAAAGACCTTAAAAGCGCGTACGGTTCTCAAATGGAGCCCGTTTGCGCGCTAGACGACGACGTTAATAAACTAAATTGCAGAATAAACGACGTTCCTATCGTTGGCAATACCGACCAAGTGGAAGAAGTCTGTAAAAAATACGATATAGACAAAATTATAATTGCAATTCCCTCCGCCGATAAAAAGACGCAAAGGGCTATTATCGAAAAGTGTAACAGAACGGGCTGTAAAGTTCTTTCGTTGCCGGGAATTTATCAACTTGCCGAAGGACAAGTTACCGTAAAAGACGTTAAGGAAGTTAGTCCTATCGACCTTTTAGGTAGAGAACAGGTAAAAGTTAATCTCGACGAGATTATGAGATATATCGAAGACAAGGTCGTTTTAGTCACGGGTGGCGGTGGCTCGATAGGTAGCGAACTATGCAGACAAATCGCAGCGCATAATCCAAAACGCCTTATCATATTAGATATTTACGAAAATAACGCCTACGCTATTGAACAAGAATTAATTAGAAAAGTTCCAAATTTAAGGCTTTTAACCTTAATTGCCAGCGTTCGCGACGTGGGTAAGGTAGAGGACGTTTTCAAAAAATATAAACCCCAAATAGTTTTTCACGCCGCAGCGCATAAGCACGTTCCGTTAATGGAAACGAGCCCTTGCGAGGCAGTTAAAAACAACGTTTGCGGAACTTATAACGTGGCGGACTTCGCGGGTAAATACGGCGCTGAAAAATATATTTTAATCAGTTCGGACAAAGCCGTTAATCCCACCAACGTTATGGGCGCAACCAAGCGTATTTGCGAAATGATTATTCAGACCATAAACAAACGCTACGAGAACACCGAATACGTTGCGGTTAGATTCGGCAACGTTTTAGACTCTAACGGTTCGGTTATACCTCTATTTAAAAAGCAGATAGAGGAGGGTGGCCCCGTGACCGTAACGCATAAAGACATTATTAGATACTTTATGACCATACCGGAGGCAGTATCGCTAGTATTACAAGCGGGAGCGTACGCAAAGGGCGGAGAAATCTTCGTGCTGGATATGGGCGAGCCGGTCAAAATTTACGATTTGGCAATTAATATGATAAAACTAAGCGGTCTAGAACCCTTTAAGGATATCGACGTAAAAATTACCGGACTTAGACCGGGCGAAAAACTTTACGAAGAAATGCTTATGGAAGAAGAAGGTATGGGCAAAACCGATAACGACTTGATATTTATAGGCAGACCTTTAAATATAGACGAGAATACTTTATTTAGCGACATAGCGCTTCTTAAGGAATACGCTTATAAGGAAACGGACGAAATGAAACAGATTATTCACAAGTTAGTTCCAACTTATAAGATAGACGACAGGGCTTAATTTAATAAAAAAATAAAAGGCTAACGAAAATTTCGTTAGCCTTTTTTAATTGTTAATGTTTATTTTAAGCGTTATTTTTTTACGATTTTTTTGCACCAACTTTTTTTATGACAGTTCGGACATCTTAAATATCGGGTAGTTCCCATATGCATAGCGTTAAGCGCTTGCTTGTAGGTGGGAACGATTTCGTATCCGCAATGTTTACACTTGTAGCAACCCACGCTTATTTCAAGTTTTAAGGCGTAAAAGCACGGTGCTAAAAATACCAAGCAAAGAGCAAGGATTGCGACGAGTTGCCACACGCCTTCGGGCATTAAAAAGCCCACGACAAGCAGTCCTGCGATTAACGCCGTTATACTTATCGTCATAATCGTCAACATACAAGTCCAAATGGTTTTGTTTTTAATTTCTATTTCTTTAGCCATTTCAACCAAAAGGCGTTCGTTTTGCTCGCCGTCTTTTTCCATAGAAATTTTCTCTCCGCCTAACAATTCGTTTACGCTTATATTAAGGATGCCGCAGAGTTCAAGCATAATAGAAGAATCGGGCATTGCCACGCCTCTTTCCCACTTTGACACCGCTTTATCGGTGATGCTTAGTTTTTCTGCTAGTTGCGCTTGTGTTAAGTTTATTTTTTTTCTGTTTTCGGCAATAAATTTTCCTATTTTAGCTTGATTCATAGGCAACCTCCTTGAGTTTATTATATCCTTAAAATTTATTTTAGTACACCCACCGTTGGTTTAGTTTAAGAAAATAAACCGCGAATAGAGTAAAAATTAGGCGTTAAATCGTTTCATAGTAATTAACCGAACTAAAATTAAAAACTTTAAGCCTTTTAGACGAAAAAAACAAAACCCGACGCAAAAGCCGAGTTTGATAATTTATTTAACCTACTCGTTAGGCAAAAGGGGTAACCGTTCTCCCTTTAAGTTGGTCATATCGGTTATAAGTATTATTAGCGTTAAGGTTATCATTTGGGGGATAGCCGAAAATTCACAAGTATCTACTAATCCGTACGCCTCGAACATTGCAAAACCTATAAATATAAGTTTATTAAAGGTCGTGTTTTTTTCGGTAATGATAGAAAATCTGGCGTAAAAGTAATAAACGTACGCCAAAACGCCAACTACTCCCATACAACCTAGCACGGTAAACACGGTAGAGTGGAAACTAAAGTTTCTAAGTATCGTGTGACTTTCGTACGACACGTCGTTATAATAACCCATACCGCCACCGAAAATCGGGTTTTCTATAAACACGTTAAGCGCGTTCTTAAACAACTGCGTTCTGCCCGAATCCACCGTTTTACTGTTAGTGTATTTTTGTAAAAGTTCGGCAAGTTTACCCGTGAATTCTAAATAAAGCCCCGCAAGGCAAAATCCGATAATCGCTACGAAGGTTAAATTTATAAAGTAGCGTTTGTTTGCTTTGTTTAGTGGTTTGTAACTAATAAAAATTAAAAAGGGAGTAAATAATACTGCAACTCCAAGCGCGCCGTCACTTCTAGATAAAATAATAATTACGTACAAAAGAAGAACTAGTGCGTACCACAAGGTAATATTTTTGCTCTTAGAAAGAAGATAACAACAACAGGGTAGGCAAAGTAGCATAAGCGTTGCAAGACCGTTTGAATTTATCCAACCTAACTCGCTAAAGTATATATTTTTATCCGTTGCCGACTTTACCATGTAGAAATGATAGCAAAATTCCAGCGCGCATATTAACCCTAAAACTACCATTACGTAGCATATATATTTTTTCATGTCGAAGTTTTTAGGCGGGCGCAAGTAATTGTTAAAATACAAATAGATTATAAGTAGCCCCGGGCCTAACGGTAGAGAATACAGTAGTCCGTTCGGGTAGTCGGATAAAAAGGTTGAAAGTAAACCGCCTGAAAACATAGCCGTAGATACGGCAAGCAGGGGTAAAAACAAGTTGCCGAAACAAAAGGGCACGGGTGGAAATTTAATAAAGTGGTAGATTAAGCAAATCGCCGGTATTATAAGCATTATATAAAAGACGGGCGAACGGGTTACCGAAACGTCGCTAAATAAAGACATTAAAAATATTAACAGAGGAAGAATAGGCGTGGCGTCGCGTTGTTTAACTAGCAATATACTTGCAAAGAATAAATAGATGCCAAAGCCTACAAGTTGCAACTTAAAGATATAAGAGCAAACGGCAATCGCGCCCAAAACGAGCGGATATGCGCTTTGATAAAAGAATTTATCTAGGATTGCCCCTGCCTTATTAATATTGCAAGGTCGATTTTTGTCTAAAGCGAGCGATTTCATATAAATATTATACATTATATAGTTATTAATTTCAAGTAAAAAACAAATTATAAAAAAAATGGCTATTTACAAAATCGCGCAGATATGTTATACTTTTAAAATAATAGGCGTATTGTGTCTATTTATATTTAAAAACGGGGCAAAAAAGGCGATAAAATGAAAAAGACGACACCATTAAAGTGGATAGTTGCAAAGTCTAAAGGACAACGAGCAAATATGGTTGCTTTAATCTTTTCGAATACCTTTTTTTCCTTTTTAACCGTTGCGTTTGCCTTTGCCGTAAAGACCGTTATCGACGGGGCGGTGGAAAAAAATGTAAACGTAATGATAAACGGCGCGATTTTTATAGGCGCTATTATACTTTTGCAGTTTTTATTTCGCGTTATTATAAACGGCCTTGCCGAAAGGGTTAGGGCAAGATTAGAAATTGCCTATAAAACGCATCTTTTTAGTCAAATTCTTAAAAAGAAATATCATAAAATCACTGAGTTTCATAGCGGAGAACTGTTAAACAGGCTTACTTCCGACGTAAAAGTTATTTCCGACGGCGTAACGGACATTCTTCCACAAGTAGTCGGCTCGGTAACTAGGCTCGTTTGCGCGATAGTTGCGCTTATAATTATCGACTGGATTTTTGCAATCGCGTTCGTAATTGCGGGCGTTGCCGTTTTCGTGGTTATGGGCTTGCTCCGTGGAAAACTTAAGTTTTTACACAAAAAGGCTCAAGAAACCGACGGAAAAACTCGCGCTTTTATGCAAGAGAGTATAGAAAACATGCTCGTAGTTAAGGTTTCTAACGCCAACGAGCAAATTAGCGAAAAGGCGAACTCTTTACAAGAAGAAAACTTTAAGATTAAAATGAAACGCAAAAATTATTCGGTTTTAGGCGTTTCTACCTATAATTTTATTTTTAGCGCAGGCTACGTTTTCGCATTAATATTCGGTGGCGTAAAAATTTTTAACGGAGTTTTGGGATACGGCGACCTGTCTGCAATTTTGCAATTAGTAAACAGCGTGCAAGTTCCCTTTGCCTCTTTATCTAACGTTGCGCCTAGGTATTTCTCTATGTTGGCGTCGGCTGAAAGACTTATGGAAATAGACCAAGTTGAAGAGGATGAAGCGCTAGTTTGCAAAAATCCGCTAGAATTGTACGACAAAATGAAAGGTATCGTTGCTAAAGACGTTTGCTTTTCATACGGCGACGTTTGCGTTCTTAAAAACGCAAGTTTTACTCTAAACAAAGGGCAATCGGTAGCCGTCGTCGGTAGGTCGGGCGCTGGCAAAAGCACTTTAATAAAAATTCTTTTGGGTATATACGACTTCGAGGGAGAGGTGTATTTAGATGCCGGCGAAGAAAAAATTCCGTTAGGCGTTAATACCCGTTCGCTTTTTACTTTCGTTCCGCAAGGCAATATGCTTTTTTCCGGCTCGCTAAGGGAGAACTTGATTTTTATGAACGAGAAGGCAACCGACGAGCAGATAGAACGCGCGTTAAAAATCGCTTGTGCCGACGAATTCGTTTCTCAACTTCCCGAGGGCTTAAACACTATTTTAGGCGAAGGTGGCTCGGGGCTTAGCGAAGGGCAAATTCAGCGACTTGCTATTGCTAGGGCTGTATTATCCAACGCTCCGATTATGCTTTTAGACGAGGCGACCAGCGCGCTAGATAGGGCGACCGAGCACGCCGTTATCGAAAATCTTTTAGCGATAGAAAATCGCACGGTTATTATGATTTCTCACCGAAAAGAAGCCGACAGTCTATGCGAGAGGACTTTGGCGGTTTCTTCTAAAACGGTAACCGACAAAAAAGTATAAGAATATTATTGGTATTATAGCGGTAAACTTAAAGAACGGGCAAAACGAAATTAAAACGCCTTGATTTTTAGGTCTTTTATGCTAAAATATATATGTGATTTAATAGATAGGGGAAAAGAAATTGACAATTCAAGAGATTTGTGGGTCTTTTGATATAGTCGGTCGTTATATTAGTTGTTCAGAACTAACTACCGGAAATATCAACTGCACTTACCACGTTAAGTACGTAAGGGACGGCGAAGGTAAAGATTATATCGTTCAACGTATTAACAAAAACGTGTTCAAAGAGCCCGAAAAGGTTATGGAAAATATCGTTTGCGTTACCGATTACGTAAGGCAAAACATTATTAAAAAAGGGCTTTCTACCAAAAGGTTCGTTTTGCGTGCGTTTTTGTCTAAAAAAGACGGTAAACCATACGTAATAGACGAGCAAGGCGATTATTGGCGTTGTTACAGATATATAAAAAATTCTACGACTTTCGACCAAACGGACGATTTAAAGGTAATCGAAAGAGTGGGTGTCGCCTTCGGTAGATTTCAGGACTGTCTAGACGGTTTTGACGCTTGTAAGTTATTTATTCCTATTAAGGATTTTCACAATACGCCAAAAAGATATCTAGATTTTTATAATGCCGTTACCGAAAACGTTTGCGGTAGGGTAAAAGAAGTAAAGTGCGAAATAGAGCGTATAAACGAGTATAAAGACGAGGCTTGTAAACTTCAATCGTACCTAGACCAAGGTAAACTTCCGCTAAGAGTTACTCATAACGACACCAAGAGCAACAACGTTAGTTTCGATATGGAAACGCTAGAGCCTATGGCCGTTTTAGATTTGGACACCGTTATGCCGGGCGCGTTGGCGTATGATTTTGGCGACGCTATTCGCTTTATTGCAAACACCGAATTAGAGGACTGTCCCGACTTTGAAAAGGTTAGTTTAGATATAAACAAATACGAGGCGTTTGCAAAGGGATTTTTAGCAGAGGTTAAGCACTCTATAACCGAAACGGAGATAGAAACGCTAAATATAGGCGTGTTTACTATGACCGTTGAACTAGCCATGAGATTTTTAACCGACTATCTACGCGGAGACGTGTATTTTAAGACCAAGTACCCGGGTCACAACTTAGATAGAGCAAGAAATCAACTTGTGCTAGCCAACGACGTGATGGCAAAAATGGAACGATTAGAAAAAATCATAAGAAAATACGTTTAGTGCGAGGAAAAAATGGAGCAAGAAACTGTAAAGAAAGAAACGGTAGAGCATAACGTTTTAACGGAGATTTTTATAAATCTTAAACGAAGCGTTTTGCTCGTGCTTACTATAATTATTGCGGTGCTTGGAATAGGCTACGCCTATGCAAGACTGCGTGAACCCGAGTATATTGCCGAGGAGCAGGTAATATTCTCTATGGGCGACGGCACGTATATTCAATCGGAAATTAACGCTATGTACGCACACCACCCAACCGTTTTAGACTTTGTGGATAGTGGCGTAGTAGTTGACCGCGCTAATTTTTATTACGAGTATTTTTTGAGTAAAAAAACTAGTGGCGACTACACGGTTGACCGATTCGTTGCCGACGTTTCGTTTGCCGAGGAAATTATAAACGTGTGCGAGCAAGAAAAAAGCATTACTCTTTTAAGGCAACAAAAAATTAAAGACCTAGAAAATATCGACTCTAGCATTGCCGAAAATACCTACAAACAAACTAGAATTGAGATTGAATCGTTACAGCAACAAATTTATCTTATGGAGAAGGTTCGTGATTTAATGATGGAAATCAACGAACTCGACGGCAAAAAAGATAAATTACTCATTGAACAAAAGCAAGAAGAACTTCTTTCTTGGAAGGAAAAGATTATTCAAGTTAAGCGTGGGCTAAACGTTTCTAGCAACGGACCTATTCCTAAGACGGAAGACTTGATACAAGATTTAGACTACAACGTAAACTTTTATAGAAAGAATATGCCGTGGTATTACGACGTTGAACAGTATAAAGAGGCTGGAAAGGCGGGCGTTACCCCCGAAAACGGCATATACGCAGACCGAATCGGAGTGGTAAGTTACGAGGGCAATCAAGAACGTAGCGCTTTCGTTTCAGGAATAACCTATAAAGATAGTTCTTCCGAAGCGGCTATGGACAAGGCTAAAATTATAGTTTTGGCTTTCGACATTGAAACGCTTAATTTCTTTGACAATATGAACGCAAGAATTAACGACCTAGGTATAAGTTCTTGCTCGGTTGATATTACTACCACCAAGATTATGATTGCATCGGCAATTATCGGTTTCGTAGTTGCTTGCGGAGTAGTATATTTGCGTATCGTGTTAGATAAGACGGTTAAAGACAAGGCTGAAGCCGAAAAAATTACCGGCGCAACCGTGCTCGCGTGTATAAGTAAGGGGGACGAGTAGTATGAGTCGCAAAAAACTTACTTCTGATAAAAACGTTGGTCAAAAGCAGACCTTCCTCTTATTTATTTATCGAAATCTAATATTTATTATTTTAGCAGTCGTGCTGTCCGCTCTTTGCGGGTTTGGCTACGGCATATTAACCGTTGACCCCGTTTATACCAAGACTTCTACCGTTATGTTAGTTACGGGTATCGATACGGCGTCCGGACAAGCGTCAGGCTCAAACAACGTAACCCTTTCGCAAATTCACTTGCCTAACGTAGTAAAAATGCTAAGCAGTAACGAATTTATTACGGGCGCAAACAATATTTATACAAAAGAAAACACGGGTGAAGTAACCAAAAAAGGTATTTCGGTTAGATTTAACGATAACGACAGTTTAATTTTTTCTATTTCCTACTCCGACTCGTCCTACGAAATTGCCGAGGCTAAGCTAGACGCAGTTATACAAAACGCCCAACTCAGATTAAAAGACTACCTTAAAGCCGACGATATTCAACTTAAAGAAACATGCAACGTTAGGCTACAACAAGAAACTTACAGTTACTTTAAATATATAGTTTTAGGCGTGGGCATAGGTCTCGTGCTAGCAGTTGGCGCATTGACGTTAGTATATTTCTTAGATAATACCGCAAAGGATAGAGAAGAAATAGAAATGCTAACGGGTGTTAACGTGCTTGCTTATATCGATAGGGCAGACGAACCCAAATTTACCGACCAAATAATCAAAAAATAAAAAATTAAATAAAACGCGACCAGTTGGCGTAGTGATAAATCTTTATCACTACGCCGTTTTTATTCGTTTATAAAAGGTTTTTTAATATCTAAAACTAAACTTTTAAGTAGTGACGATTTGCAAATTTTTATAAAAATGTTTTTAAATTGCCTTCAGTTTTCTTGACTTTAGCGATTTAGCGTGCTAAAATGTTAAAGTGTTAAACAGTTGGAGGGAAAAATGAACGGTTTTTCTATTGAAAAGTTTGATAATTTATTTAAGGCCATTTTGAAATTAGATAGCGTTGAAAAATGCCATCAATTTTTTGAGGACGTTTGTACTATTAAGGAAATTGAAGATATTTCGCAAAGATTAGAAGTTGCAGAATTATTAAGTTTAGGTAAAAGCTATCAAGAAGTTTCACAAAAAACGGGAGCGAGCACGGCGACGATTAGTAGAGTTAACAAATGCTTAAATTACGGCGCGGGTGGATATAAAATCGTTCTAGAAAATCAACAAATAAAGGATTAAATTATGTTAGAATTGTTAGACGTATTGTCAAAAGAAGAAAAGGCGGCTTTCACTTTACGTTCTCTTTATGCGAATTACGGGTATTCTCAATATAAAATGAGCAAGTTTGAAGAATACGATTTATACGTTAAAAATAAAGACTTTTTAGTTTCTGAAAGCGTAATTACGTTTACCGATACCGACGGTAAACTTATGGCGTTAAAGCCCGACGTAACTTTGTCTATAATTAAAAATAGTAAAGACGTTGAAGGCAAGGTTATGAAAGTTTATTATAACGAGAACGTTTATAGGGTATCTAAAGGAACGCTTTCGTTTAAGGAAATAATGCAAGCAGGGCTTGAGTGCCTTGGCGAAGTTGACGACGAAATTATAACCGAAGCGATATTTCTAGCCGTTAAAAGTCTAGAAGTTATATCTAGCAGTAGCGCGCTTGAAATTTCTCATTTGGATTTAGTTTTAGAAGTTATAAACGCCTTTAATTTATCAGATTTTGCCAGAGAAGAAGTTTTGCGCTATTTAGGCGAAAAAAATTCTCAAGGCGTAACCTACGTTTGCGAGAGAGAAGGACTAACTAAAGAGCAAACTGAACTAATGCAAAAATTAGTTACCGTTTACGGCGCTCCCCGTAAAGTTTTGCCTATGCTTAAAGATTTTTGTATTAACGAATCGACGGTTAAAGCAGTTAATCAGTTGACTAATATAATTACAAGTTTACAAAGTAAAGGCGTTGCAGATAAAATATTTATTGATTTTTCGGTTGTTAACGATATGAAATATTATAACGGTTTAGCGTTTAAAGGATTCGTTGAAGGGTTGCCCGTAAGCATAATATCGGGTGGTCAATACGATAAACTTATGAATAAAATGGGTAAAAAAGCAAAAGCCGTTGGCTTTGCGGTGTATCTTGACGAGATATCTAAACTTCCCGATTTGTCAAAAGGGGGTAATTTATGAGAAAAATGATTAACGTTGCTCTCCCTAAAGGAAGACTTGGCGAAAAGGTGTACGATATGTTTGAAAAGGCGGGGTTCGAATGTCCGTCGATTAAGGAAAACAATCGCAAACTAATATTCGAAAACGCAGAAAAGGGCGTAAGATATTTTTGGGTAAAACCCTCTGACGTTGCAATATACGTAGAGCGTGGTGCTGCAGACATAGGCGTTGCAGGTAAAGATATTTTGCTTGAGTATAAGCCCGACGTGTACGAACTTTTAGATTTAAAAATGGGCAAATGCAATATGGCTGTTGCCGCTAAAAAAGGATTCGTTGACGATAGAAGCAAAACCTTAACCGTGGCTACTAAATTTACTAATATTGCAAAAGCGGATTATTCGTCTATCGGCCGTGATATCGATATTATTCACCTTAACGGCTCTATTGAACTCGCTCCTATTTTAGGACTTTCCGACGTAATCGTAGATATAGTGGAAACGGGTTCAACCTTAAAGGAGAATAATCTGGAAGTAGTTGAAAAGTTCGTAGATATCAGCGCAAGGCTTATAGCAAACAAGTCGAGTTTTAAATTTAAATGTAACGAAATTGAAGAAGTAAGGTCTAAACTTACAAACCAAATTTAATATTATGATTAAAATTATAAAAGACAAATTAGATAACAGAGAAGAAATATTTTCCGCCGTTAACGAAAAGCCTAACGTTAGTGAAATCGTTAGCGATATTATAAAAAACGTAAAAACTAACGGCGACGAGGCGTTAAAATTTTATACCGAAAAATTTGACAAAGCAAAACTTAACGACTTAAAGGTTTCAAAAGAAGAAATACGAGAGGCGATTAATTTAGTCGAGCCAAAGTTTATTGAAATTTTATCTAAAGCGGGCAAAAACATACGTGAATTTCACGAAAAGCAAAAGCGCTTAGGTTTTGAAATTAATAAGCCTCAAGGCATAATAGTCGGTCAAAAGGTAATTGCTATTGAGCGCGCGGGCATTTACGTTCCCGGTGGCACGGCGGCTTATCCGTCAACCGTTTTGATGGACGCAATTCCTGCAGTAGTAGCAGGTTGTGAAAGAGTTGTTATGGTAACCCCTCCAAACGCCGACGGTAAAATTAACCCCGTAATTTTAGCGGCGGCATCCGTTGCAGGCGTTACCGAGATTTATAAAGTAGGTGGCGCGCAGGCGATAGCCGCTCTTGCATACGGCACTCAAACCATACCTAAAGTAGATAAAATCGTAGGGCCGGGCAACGCTTTCGTTGCAGAAGCAAAAAGACAGGTTTTTGGCGAAGTTTCTATCGATATGATAGCAGGACCTAGTGAAATTATGGTTATTGCAGACGACACTAATAACGCAAAGTATATCGCCGCCGACCTTTTGTCGCAAGCCGAGCACGATAAAAACGCAAGCGCCGTATTAGTTACCGATAACGAAGATTTTGCTAAAGAGGTTTCGATAGAAATAGAGCGACAAATCCCACTACTTGAAAGAAGTGAAATAGCAAGGGCGTCGATAGACGCTAACGGCAAAATTATAATAACCGACAGTATTGAAAAAGCAGTAGAAATTGCAAACGGTATTGCTCCAGAGCATCTAGAAATCTGCGTTGATGAGCCTTTTAAATATCTTGATAAAATAAAACACGCAGGTTCGGTGTTTTTAGGCAAGTATTGCCCCGAAGCGATTGGCGATTACTACGCAGGCACTAACCACACCTTGCCAACTAGTGGGACGGCAAGATTTTCCAGTCCGCTTTCCGTTGACGATTTTATTAAAAAAACGCAGTATATCTACTACGATAAAAAGGCGCTAAGCGAAGTTTGTGACGACGTTGAATATTTTGCTAATAAAGAAGGCTTAACGGCGCACGCAAAAAGCGCGGTTATTAGATTTAAGGAATAATATGAGTAAGTTTTTGATTGAAAAATTTAAAAAGTTAAAACCGTACGTTCCGGGTGAACAACCAAAGGAGAGAAAATTTGTAAAACTCAACACTAACGAGTCGCCCTTTCCTCCCTCTAAAAAGGCAATAGAACTTGCCAAAAAGGAACTTAACAGGTTAAATCTTTATCCCGACCCCGATTGCAGAGAACTTTTATCCGTAACGGCTAAAAAACTCGGCGTAAGCGAAGAAAATATTATATTTACGAACGGCTCGGACGATATTTTAAACTTTGCCTTTATGGCGTATTGCAACGATAACACTCCGGCAATATATCCCGAAATTTCATATGGGTTTTATCCCGTTTTTGCCGATATTAACAACGTTCCTAAAAAGGAAATTCCCTTAAAAGAAGATTTTTCTATTGATATTAACGATTATATTGACCAAAACGGAACGATAATTATCGCAAACCCTAACGCGCCAACCGGTCTAACCGTTAGCGTTAACGAGATAGAAGAACTCTTAAAGGCAAATAGGAATAGAATAGTCGTTATCGACGAGGCGTACGTTGATTTCGGTGGAGAAAGCGCAATAGGGCTTATTAAAAAATACGACAATTTACTGGTAACGCAAACCTTTTCTAAATCGCGTTCAATGGCGGGCGCAAGGCTTGGTTACGGCGTTGCAAGTAAAGAGATTATAAACGACTTGATGCGCATTAAGTATTCGATTAACCCCTATAACATAAACCGAATGACGGCGGCTGCGGGTTACGGTTCTATTATGGACGACGAATATTTCGTTAACAACTGTAAAACGATAATCAAAAATAGAGAATACGCAACCAACGAGCTTATAAAACTCGGCTTTGTTACTACCGAGTCAAAAGCAAACTTTATATTTGCAAAACACGATAAAATAGACGGAAAAGAACTTTACTTAAAACTTAAAGAAAACGGAGTGCTAGTTCGGCACTTTGATAAAGACCGAATTTCTTCTTACGTAAGAATTACGGTGGGAAGTTTAAGCGAAATGCAAATTCTTATACAAACTATTAAAAACATTTTGGAGAAAGCGTTATGAGAAGTGCTGAAATTGTAAGAAAAACTAAAGAAACGGATATAAGCCTTTGGATTAATCTTGACGGAAAGGGCGAATCGAACGTAAACAGCGGTTGTGGATTTTTCGACCATATGTTAACGCTTTTTTCTAAACACAGTAGATTTGATTTAAACGTTACTTGCGTAGGCGACGTTGAGGTTGATTATCATCACACCGTTGAAGATATAGGTATTTGCTTAGGTTTAGCATTTAAAAAAGCGCTTGACGATAAAAAGGGTATTAATCGTTACGGCGATACTATTCTACCTATGGACGAAGCGCTTATACTTTCTGCGGTGGACGTTTCGGGAAGAAGTTTTTTAGCCTACGGCTTAAAACCGAAAGCAAAAAGAGTGGGCAATTTCGACGTTGAACTTATAGAGGAGTTCTTTATTGCGTTTACCACTAACGCGGGTATAAATCTTCACTTAACCCAGTTAGCGGGCAAAAACACCCATCATATTTTAGAAGGCGCGTTTAAGTCGCTTGCAAGAAGTTTAAAAACTGCAGTGGCCGTAAACCAAGAATTAAAAGACGAAATTCCTTCGACTAAAGGGGTGCTTTAATGGTTGCTATTATCGACTACGGAGTAGGCAATCTCTTTTCGCTAGCGAGTTCATTTAAACAAATAGGCGTTAACGTCGTGGTTACCGGCGATAAAGAAGTAATTAAAAATGCAGATAAGATAATTTTACCCGGCGTCGGCGCGTTTGAAGATGCGTCTAAAAAACTTTTTTCTTCTAAATTAAGCGACGTTATTGTTGAGCAAGCGCAAAAAGGCGTTCCTATTTTGGGAATTTGCCTTGGCATGCAACTTTTATTTCAAAAGAGTTACGAATACGGCGAGCACGAGGGGTTAGGGCTTATCAAAGGGGAAATTAGACCTATTAAAGAAGTAATTCCAAGCCATTTAAAAATACCGCATATCGGATGGAACGCCTTAAAATTCTCTAAAGAAAAAAATCAACTTTTCAAATATATAAACGAGAACGATTGCGTTTATTTCGTTCACTCGTTTTACGGCGCAAACTGTGAAGACAGCGTTATAGCAACGGCAGAATACGGAGCACCGCTAACTGCCGCAGTCGTTTGTAAAAACGTTTACGGTTGTCAATTCCACCCCGAAAAGAGTGGAAAGGTTGGGTTAAATATTCTTCGCGCATTTTGTGAAATGGAGTAAATAAAGTGAAAATTTTTCCTGCAATAGATTTATACGACGGCAAAGCCGTAAGATTATATAAAGGCGATTACGCTCAAATGACGGTGTATAGTGAAAACCCCGTAGAAATTGCTTTAGACTTTAAAAAGCAAGGTGCAAAATATATGCACGTGGTTGACCTCGAAGGCGCAAAAACCGGAGATACGCCTTCTTTAGAAACGATAAAAAAATTAGTGCAAAGCGCTGATATGTTTATAGAAGTAGGCGGTGGAGTTAGAAGTTTAGAAGTCGTTGAAAAATATCTTTCGATAGGCGTTAATCGCGTTATACTCGGAACTGCCGCCGTTACCGATACGGAATTTTTAAAAGAGGCCGTTTCTCGCTATAAAGAAAAAATAGCCGTTGGCGTTGATATTAAAGACGGTTTTGTTGCAATAAAAGGTTGGACGGAAAAATCTAAGCTAAACGCGTTTGACTTTTTAAGACAACTTGAAAAAATAGGCGTAAAAACTGTAATTTGCACGGATATTTCTAAAGACGGCGCAATGCAAGGCGCGAATTACGAGTTGTATAAAAAGTTAAGAGAAGAATTTTCTATGGATTTTATAGCGTCGGGTGGCGTTTCGGATATAGAAGGCGTTAAAATTTTATCAAGTTATAATCTTTACGGCGCAATAATAGGCAAGGCTTATTACACGGGGGCAATTTCTATAAAGCAAGCAATCGAGGTGGCAAATGATAACTAAAAGAATTATACCTTGTTTAGACGTAAAAAACGGTCGGGTAGTTAAAGGCGTAAACTTTACTGGTTTATTGGACGTTTCTTCGCCCGTTGAACTTGGTAAGTATTACAGCGATAACGGCGCTGACGAACTAGTGTTTTACGATATAACCGCGTCTAGCGAAGATAGAGCGATTTTTACCGATATTTTAAAAGAAGTTGCAAGCACTATATTTATACCTTTAACTGTCGGTGGCGGAATAAACACATTAAACGATTTTGATAGGGTGCTTAAATGCGGTGCAGATAAAGTGAGTGTCAATTCGGGCGCTATTAAAAATCCAAGCCTTATTTACGAAGCCGCCAAAAGATACGGTGACCAATGCGTAGTACTATCTGCCGACGTTAAACGAGTTGACGGCGTTTTTAAGGTGTTTGCTAAAGGTGGGCGAGAAAACACCGGAATGGACGCGCTAGAGTGGATAAAAAGGGGCGTAGATAACGGCGCGGGCGAAATAGTTTTAAATTCTATTGATACCGACGGCGTTAAAAAAGGCTTTGATTTAGAAATGCTAAAAGCCGTTTGCGATATCGTATCCGTTCCCGTAATAGCGTCGGGTGGCGCAGGTAAAGTAGAAGATTTTATAGAACTATTTAAAACTTTACCTAAAGTTGACGCGGGGCTTGCCGCTTCGATTTTCCATTTTGGCGAAGTAAGAATTAACGAACTTAAAAAAGCGTTAAAAGACAACGATATTTTAGTGAGATTATAATAAGAGGTGCATTATGTTAGAAATTAAAAATCTTAAATTTGACGAAAACGGCTTAATTCCGGCAATAGTAGTAGATGCGGTAAGTAAAGAAGTTTTAACTCTTGCTTATATGAACGAAGAAAGCCTAAAAATAACTATGGAAAAGAACTTAACTTGTTTTTATAGCCGTTCTAGGCAAGAATTATGGCTTAAAGGCGAAACTAGCGGTAACTACCAACACGTAGTTTCAATTACTGCAGATTGCGATAACGACGCGTTAGTCGTTATGGTTGAACCCGAAGGCCCTGCCTGTCATACCGGCGAAAAGAGTTGTTTCTTTAATCCCGTTTATTTAAACGACGAAAGAAAAGAGTTTTCTTTGCAAGCGCTAGTTAAACTTATCGAGGGCAGAAAAATTGAAAAGACCGAAGGCTCGTACACTACATATCTGTTTGAAAAAGGCATTGATAAAATATTAAAGAAAGTAGGCGAGGAGTGTACCGAGGTTATAATTGCCGCTAAAGCCGACGATAAAAAGGAAACCATTTACGAAATAGCAGACCTTACTTATCATACTTTAGTATTGATGATACAAATGGCAATTTCTTTAGAAGATATTCATAAAGAACTTGCCTCTCGCCACGTTATTGACAAAAAAGTTAAGCAAGAAAAAATGACAAAATAAAAGAACGCCTTAGGGCGTTCTTCTTTTAGGTTTTATATTTAAATTTAAAATTTATCTATTTCCTTTTCGTACTTGTCAAAAAGGCTGTATCGTTCGGGATGGATAAGCGCCGTAAACAGCATTTCTCTAACGTTGGGGATTTGCTTAGAGATTTCCTTTAATAAATCTTTAACGTATTCCCGTTTGGTTACGCCGTTTGCAGGGCAACAACTTTTTACTACGGGCAAATCTTTAGAGTAAGACTTAATATCCGCCTCCTCTATCATAATCATAGGTCTTATCATAGTTAGGTCGGTTCGGTCAAGATAACTTTTGGGAGCAAAGGTAGAAAGCCTACCCTCGTAAAACATTGATAATAACAGCGTATCTACCAAGTCGTTTGAGTGGTGCCCAAGCGCAACTTTATTGCAACCTTTTTGTTTAACTACGTTGTAAAGCGCACCCTTTCTCATTTTTGAACAAAGCGCGCAAGGGTTAGATTCCTTTCTAACGTCGAACACTACCTGACCGATATCGGTTTTTTCTAAGTGGTATTCAATTTCATACTGTTTGCATAGATTTTTTATTGGAGTATAATCAACTTGCTGGTTGGCAAAATTAAGGTCAACAGTAATTGCTATTAGGTCGAACTTTTCGGGCGAAAAGCGTTGATATTCGGCAAGAAGTTTCAGTAGAGTAACCGAATCCTTTCCACCACTAACGCCAACGGCAATTTTGTCGCCGTCTTTTATCATTTTGTATTTAGTAATGCCTTTTCTTAATTTAGAAAGCATTTGTCTTGTGGTCATAAGCCCGCCTTTTTTGGTTAATGGGTTGATTTTTTTTGATATTTACATTATACTTGTTTTTAGAACAAAAATAAAGCGTTTTAGGAAATATTATGCGCGAGTTTATTTCTCAACTTATAAAAAACGATACCTTAGCCACGGTAATAATGTCTTTTATACCACTTATTGAACTTAAAGGTGGAATAATTTTTGCAACGGGGGCAGGATTTAGCGTGATTAAGGCGTTCTTTTTAGCGTACGTTGGTTCTACTTTGGTGTTTTTTCCCATATTCTTTTTATTAGTTCCTATATTAAACCTATTAAAAAAGATAAAAGTTTTTAATAAATTTGCTATAAAGGTAGAAAACTATTTTAAAGATAAAGCCGACCAAACGCTAGAGCAAAGGGAGGCAAAGACCAAACGTCAGTTCAGCCAAACGCTTAAAAAGCAATTGGGCACATTCATTTTCGTTGCAATACCGTTGCCTATGACGGGCGTTTGGACGGGTACGGCTATTGCCGTATTTTTAGGACTAAAGTTTAAAGAGGCTGTTCTTCCCGTAGTGCTAGGAAACGTCGTGGCGGGAATTTTAATATGTTTGCTTTCTATAGTTTGTAAGGCGGTTGGAATATCGTTAAACTTGGTTTTATATATATTATTTGCGCTAGCGTTTATTATGCTTATAGCGTTTATCGTAAAGGTTGCGCGTAAAAAAGGCTCGACCGATAATTAAGGACGTAATGAGATTTTTTTCTTTTCTTACAAGACTTAAAAAACCTAAAAAAGTTAAATTAGGGCTAGCGCTCGGTTCGGGTGGGGCAAAAGGCTTTGCCGAACTTGGGGCGCTAAAGGCGTTTGAAGAAAACGATATAGAGTTTTCTTGCGTTTCAGGAACGAGCATCGGTAGTATTATCGGTGCTTTTTATGCAAACGGATACAGTTCAACCGATATGGTGGAGATTATCAAAAGGTTGGACTTTGGCGAAATTTTATCGGCTTTTATGCTAAATATGGACACTTCTGGGTTGTACCGCGTGATAGAGCGCAACCTTGGAGAACTAAATATCGAGGACCTAAAAAAACCGTTTATGACGGTGGCGACCAACGTTGAGACGGGAGAGGCTAAGGTTTTTTCTAGCGGAAACGTTTCTAGGGCGGTTTGCGCGTCTAGTAGTATGCCTCCGTATTTTAAGCCGGTAGTTATCGACGGCAAAAGATACGTTGACGGAGCGTTTTGCAATTCTATACCGGCAGACCTCGTTAAAAGTATGGGCGCAGACTATATAGTGGGCGTTGATTTAAGTAATTACGAGACTAAAACGAGCGTTATAGAAAGGTTTATTCCAACTTTTAATTTAAAGTCTGAAAATCCCAAAGAGGCGGGATATAAATACTCCGATATTGTGCTTAAGCCAAACCTTTCGGCGTTTAAGGCAACGTCTTTTAGAGAAGGAGATAAAATGTTCGAAATAGGCTATAGAGAGGCTATTGAGAATATCCCTAAAATTAAAAACGACTTGGAGCGTATTAAAAAGGGAAAATAAATGGTAGTTTTACACAAAAGATTAACCAGCCTGATTTTATCGTTGCTTTTAATAGTTACGCTATTCGGCTGTAGAGGTTTGTCCGACGAATTTACCGCGTATAAAAACGGGCTTAGCGTTAATTTTATCGACGTGGGCACGGGCGATTGCATTTATATTAATCTTCCCGACGGTAAAAATATGTTAATCGATACGGGTGAGGACGTAGGCGACAACCTTAATAAGATAAAGAGCGTGTTAAGCGCTTATTCAGTTAATCAAATAGACTATTTAGTTTTATCTCATCCAAATTCTGACCACGTTAATAACGCTAAAGAAATTATCGACTCGTATAAAATTGATAGGGCGTTTATCCCTAAGATTACTACTCCTCAAGGTTACGAAGAATTCAAATCTATTGAGAACGCTCTGCGTAAGGAATGCGCGATTGTAGAGTATTCTATGCCCTTTTTGAACTTGTCCGGCAAAGATTATAAAATATATTTTCTATCGCCTTGCGGTAACGAGTATATAGACGAATATTACTTGGAGTTTAACGCAAGCAAGTTTCCAACGAGGACGCAAGAAAACGACCTTTCTCCCATAATATTCCTTGAGTATTTAGGCGTTAAGTTCCTATTTACCGGCGACGCAGGCGTGGGACAAGAAAGTAGGCTAATGTACTATTATTATTCGGGTATCTACGAGGTTGTGTTTAAGGAATTTAGTTTGCGAAACGTGGACGTGTTAAAGGTTGCTCACCACGGTAGCGACAGTTCGACTTCTACAAGTTTTGCCGAATTGATTAGACCAAGCCTTGCAATCTTTACGGTAGGCGCTGATAACGCGTACAGTTTGCCAAGTTCAGACGTTATTAATAAAGTTAGAGCATTCAGCCCCGAGTGTGAAATTTTACGTACCGATTTAGACGGTACGATAACGGTTAACGTTGTAGAACAAGACGAATATAAAGTGTATAAACAGTAAAACAGACGGCGTGCGCCGTCTGTTTTTATTCTTTAGCTAACTTTAAGCACGGTTATAGTGGCAGAGCCAAGGGTTAAGTCACTATCCGACGTGTTGTATATAGAAAGCGTACTATCTGCATCAGCGTTAATCAATATGGTTTTGCTTGCCGAAGAATTAGCAGTATCTGTAGAGTTGTTGGTCGTAATAACTTCGTTAGGTAGCGGAGCGCCGTTAAGATAGAGGGTAACTTCTACGTCGCCGGTAGTTGCCGAGCCGTTTACGAAGAATGAAACTAAATAACTTCCCTCCTCGGAAAGCACTACCTCGTTACCTGCCACACTCATAGTAGAGTCGGGTGTTTGTGCAATGATGGTTAAGGGGATAATATCGCCTTGACCGATTGTTGCGGTATTACTACCAGCGTATATAGCGTCAGAAGTACCTGCAGGACCTTGCTCACCCTGTGGACCTTGAGGGCCTACGGGACCTTGTGGACCAATAGGACCAGTCGCACCGGTAGCACCAGTAGCACCGGTAGGACCAACAGGACCTTGTGGACCAATAGGACCGGTAGCACCAGTAGCACCAACGGGACCTACAGGACCTTGTGGACCAATAGGACCTCTTGCACCGGTCGCACCCGTTGGACCTACGGGACCTCTTATATATCTTACGTTGTTATTACAGTTGTTAGAGTTGCAACCACAGTTGCAACCAAATAAACAGCACATTAAAAAATCCTCCTTAGTGTTGTCATATTATTATAATATGACAAAGGAGGAACTTTTCGTTACGGATATTATTATGGCAAATCGATTTCGGTTATACCGTCGTCAATCATATAGCACATTTCTTCGTGGGCGTTCTCGCCTTTTTCAAACGCCTTTTCGCTAGAAAGTTTTAGGTATCTTGCCGAGCCTTCTGCCAACAAGTTATCGTCTTTATCGTAAATAAAGCCTTTTGACGAAAACCACAACGGGCTATCGCTAGTTATACTCGCTTTCGCCTTAAGTTGCTCGCCGTAGGGAACGGGCTTTCTAAAGGTAATATTCATAGTCGTGGTAACGCCGTAGGTGTCGGGATGCTTTAGCCAAAGCGCTCTGCCCATTAGTTCGTCGAGTAGGGCGGAAATCATACCGCCGTGGGTTCTTCCCGGATAACTTTGATGCTTGTCCTTAAAGGTAAAAAGGCTGGCGACCACGTCGCCTTCCATATTGTAAAAGGACGCCTTAAGCCCCAAATCGTTCTCCATACCGCATATTATACAGTTTTTGCTGTTTAATTGTTTAGAAATTACCTTCATCTTTTTTCTCCTACACCTATTTTAGCACAAGAGGACAAAATTTTCAACGGTTTTATTGACAACCTCTCGCCGTTGACATTATAATTACTAATAGACTTTAAAATCGTATAGTCAACGGTAAAAATAGGCACAATAAAAAGTAGAGTTTTATGGAAAAAAGAAAGTTTAAACTTCAATCTAAATTCAAACCCACGGGCGACCAGCCCCAAGCCATCGAAAAGTTGGTTGAGGGCGTTAACGACGGCTTGCGTACGCAAGTCCTTTTGGGCGTTACGGGTTCGGGTAAAACTTTCACTATGGCAAACGTTATAGAAAGGGTAAACCGTCCTGCGCTCGTTATAGCGCACAACAAAACGCTTGCCGCTCAACTTTGTAACGAATTTAGGGAGTTCTTTCCTAATAACCGCGTAGAATTTTTCGTTTCTTACTACGACTATTATCAACCCGAAGCCTATATAGCCCAAACGGATACCTATATAGAAAAGGACATGGCTATCAACGACGAAATAGATAAACTTCGCCACTCGGCAACCTGTTCGCTCGCCGAGAGAACGGATACTATCGTAGTGGCGTCGGTATCGTGTATTTACGGACTAGGCGCGCCCGAAGAATACTATAAGTTGGCGCTATCTCTCCGTCCGGGCGACAAGATTGAACGCGACGAACTTATGCGTAGATTAGTGGCTATTCAATACACAAGAAAAGATATAGATTTTTCGCGTTCTTCGTTTAGGGTGCACGGCGATATCGTTGACGTGTTCCCTTCGTCGAACACCGAAATTATAATTCGCGTAGAATTTTTTGGCGACGAAATCGATAGAATTTGCGAGGCGGAATTCGTTACGGGTAGGGTTATTTCGGAACTGAAACACGCCGTAATTTTCCCTGCAAGTCACTACGCCGTAGAACAAGAAAAACTGAACAAGGCGATTGTTTTAATCGAGCGCGACAAAGACGACGAAGTGCGCGCCTTTAAGGAGGACGGCAAACTTTTAGAGGCGCAAAGACTTGCTCAGCGTACCGATTACGACGTTGAAATGATTAGGGAAATAGGCTTTTGCAAAGGGATAGAAAACTACAGTAGATATTTCGACGGTAGAGAGGTCGGCGAGCCTCCGTTTACCTTGCTCGATTATTTTCCAAACGATTTTATAACCTTTATCGACGAGTCGCATATGACTATTCCGCAAATAGGCGCAATGTACAACGGCGACAAATCTAGAAAGACTAATCTTGTGGACTACGGTTTTAGATTAAAATCGGCTTTTGACAACCGTCCGTTAACTTTCGAGGAATTCGACCAAAGGGTTGGACAGATGATTTGCGTTTCTGCTACGCCTGCCAAATACGAAAT
>JAFZIB010000038.1 GCA_017554545.1 Clostridia bacterium | reverse complement strand
GTACGTTAACTAAGGCTATTACTGTAAAGGCAACCGCTTTCTCTGCTTCTGCAAAAGAAGCAATCGAAAAGGCAGGCGGCAAGGCAGAACAAATCTAACCGCTTTTATTAGGGAGGCAAAATGTTTCAGACGATAGTAAATGCGTTTAAAATTAAAGAAGTAAGAAGAAAGATTCTTATCACGATTGCTTTGCTTTTCGTGTATAGACTCGGCTGTCATATTCCTGTTCCGGGTATCGACGTAAACGGTCTCGGTTTGGATAATATGGACTTCTTACAACTTATGAGTGCGGTTTCAGGTGGCGCGTTGCAACAAGCAACGTTCCTTGCAATGGGTATTGGACCGTACATTAACGCATCAATTATTATTCAACTTTTAACTGTCGGTATTCCCGCGTTAGAAAGACTTTCTAAACAAGGCGAAGAAGGCAGAAGAAAAATTAACGCTTATACCAGAATATTAACTTTAATTTTGGCTATTGCACAAGCAGTTGGTATTCTCCTCGTATTCGGAGGTGGCGAACAACCCCTAGTTCATCCCGAAATGCTTTTCGGTGCTGAAGGGTTCGCTAAGGTTATGAGCTACGTAGTGCTTGTTATTATTTATACTGCAGGTGCTGCGTTTACTATGTGGTTAGGTGAGAGAATCACCGACTACGGTGTAAGTAACGGTATCTCGTTACTTATCTTTGCAGGTATTTTATCTACTGCAGGCACAGCGATTCTAGGCGTTATTAAAGGATTGTTTGTTGCTGAAACCCTAGCAAGTTCCGCTTGGACCTTATTTGGTTTCGTTATTGCAACAATCGTTATTTTCGGCGCAATCGTTTGCGTTCACGAAGCAGAAAGAAAAATTCCCGTTCAATACGCAAAGCAAGTTAAGGGTAGAAAGATGTATGGTGGTCAATCCACTCATATTCTGATTAAGGTTAACGCTACCGGCGTTATGCCTCTAATCTTCTCTTTCTCAATTCTTAGTATGCCCGACTTAATTATCAACTTAGTTGGCGGTTCTTCCGATAACTGGTGGACTAATTACATGGGCATGGGTTCATGGCTTTACGCCGTAGTTCTCTGCGTATTTATCTTGTTCTTCTCTTATTTCTATAATCAAATTCAGTTTAACCCTGACGATATTAGTAAGAGTATCCAAGGTAACGGTGGCTTTATCCCTGGCACTGGTCCTGGCAAGCCTACTGCAGACTATTTAAAGAGAGTTTCTAACAGAATTACTTTGTTCGGCGCTATCTATTTGGCAATTTTAGCGCTTGTACCTTCGCTTATTTTCAAAGCGATAGGCGGACAAGGACTTATGAACGTATTTAGTGCAACCGGTCTTTTAATTATCGTATCAGTTGCTCTTGAGTTCGACCAAGCTCTTCAATCACAAATTATGATGAAGAACTACAAAGGATTTTTGAAATAATACTATGAAAGTTGTGTTACTTGGTGCACCTGGTTGCGGCAAGGGGACTCAAGCGAGCAAAATCGCTGAAGAGTACAATTTACCCCACATTTCTACAGGTGACATTTTCAGAGAAAACATTTCAGGCAAAACCGAGTTGGGATTAAAGGTTAAGGCTATAATCGATAGCGGAAATCTTTGTCCCGACGACGTTACGTGCGATTTGGTTAAGGACAGATTGTCTAAACCCGACTGTCAAAACGGTTATTTGTTAGACGGTTTTCCTAGAAATCTAGTTCAGGCAAGGGCTTTAGAGGATTTTGCTAAACCAGACGTTGTAATTGATATTGACGTTGACCTTGATTTGATTGAGAAACGTATTACGGGCAGAAGAAGTTGTCCCAAGTGCGGTGGTTCTTTCCATATTGATTTTTTATCTAACGACAAAATGTGTCCTACTTGCGGAGGCGATTTGACCATCCGTAAAGACGATACTCCCGAAGTTATTAAGGAAAGATTAACCGTTTATAAAAACAGTACTGCGCCTCTAATCGATTTTTACAAGTCAAACGGCGTGTTAAAAGTCGTTGACGGAAACAATACGATTGACGCGGTGTTTGAACAAATCAAAAAGGTTTTAGGTTAATGATTTACGTTAAAAGCCAATCGGATATCGAACGTATGCGCGAAAGCGGTAGGTTAACGCGTGACACGCTAGACCTTATAGGAAGTAAAATTCGACCGGGTATGACTACTAAGGAAATTGATAGAATTGCCTACGAATTTATAACTTCTTGTGGCGCAACGCCTTCTTTTTTAGGATACAACGGCTATCCTGCGTCAGTTTGCGTTTCTATAGACGACACGGTAGTTCACGGAATTCCTTCCGAGGATATTATAATTCGCGAAGGACAAATAGTTTCCGTTGACTGTGGCGTTCTATATAACGGCTGGCAAGGTGACGCCGCTAGAACCTTCTGCGTGGGCAACGTTTCTGAAGAGAAAAGAAAACTCGTTAAAGTAACTGAGGAGTGTTTCTTTAAGGCTATTGAAAACTTGCGTGATGGTTCTCCGTTAGGAGATATCGGTTATTACGTTCAAACGCACGCCGAGAGCAACGGCTTTTCGGTGGTTAGAGCGTTGGTAGGGCACGGTATTGGTAGAGATATGCACGAAGACCCCTCAGTTCCGAACTATGGAAGAAAGGGGACGGGCATACGCCTTAAAAAGGGTATGGCTATAGCCATTGAACCTATGATTAACGCAGGTGATTACCGTGTAAAATTCATGTCGGACGGCTGGACGTGTAAGACTATTGACCAAAAACCGTCGGCTCATTACGAAAATACGGTCGTTATTACGGATAACGGCGTAGAAATTTTAACTTTGTAGGAAAAATTTTCAAAAAACACGTGATTTTTCCTATGAAAAACGAAGATTTTGTGATATAATAATAAATACGGTCACGAAAGAAATTCGTTTGATTTTTCAAAAAACAAGGAGGATAGAGTTTGTGTCTAAGGAAGACGTAATAGAAACCGAAGGCGTCATCGTTGAAACCTTGCCTAACGCAATGTTCAAAGTTAAGCTTTCAAACGGTCATATTATAACGGCTCATATTTCTGGTAAACTTCGTCAACATTACATCAAGATAATAATCGGCGACAACGTTAAGTTAGAAATGAGTCCTTACGATTTAACGAAAGGCAGAATTACCTGGCGTAGTAAAAACTAAGCATAAACCCAATCCAAAAGGAGATAAAGAAATGAAAGTTAGACCTTCAGTAAAACCTATGTGCGACAAGTGCAAAGTTATTAAAAGAAACGGAAAAGTAATGGTTATTTGTTCTAAGAACAAGAGTCATAAACAAAGACAGGGTTAATTCCCTCGTTTATTACCCGCGAGGGTGATTTCGGAAAAGATTGTCTTACGGTATTTGCGCCACGTCATTCCACGGTTGCAACGCCTGAGACGTTTATATATACTAAATTAAAAAACCAAAAGAATACGGAGGTATTTTCCAAGAATGGCACGTATAGCCGGCGTTGATTTGCCGAATAACAAAAGAGTGGAAATCGGTCTTACCTACATCTACGGTATCGGACTTCCCACGGCAAAGGAAATTATAAAAGAAACGGGCGTTAACCCCGACACTAGAGTAAAGGATTTGAGTGAAGCAGACGTTGCTAAACTCAGAGAGTATATCGAACACAACCTTCACGTAGAAGGTGATTTGCGTTCAGAAGTTAACCTTAACATCAAAAGGTTAATCGAAATTGGATGCTATCGTGGTGTTCGTCACAGAAAGAGCCTTCCTGTAAGAGGACAGAGTTCCAAGAGAAATGCGAGAACCAGAAAAGGTCCTCGTCGTACCGTTGCTAAAAAGAAAACGGCAACTAGATAAGGGAGGTAGTTAACAATGGCAGCAAATAAAGTAGTTAAAAAACGTAAAGACGCCAGAAAAGTTGACAAAGGTCAAGTACACATTCAGGCATCTTTCAATAATACTTTGGTTACTATTACCGATATGCAAGGCAACACCGTATCTTGGTCTAGTGCTGGTAGCCTAGGTTTCAAGGGGTCTAGAAAGAGCACCCCGTTCGCAGCACAAATGGCTGCTGAAACCGCTGGTAAAGCAGCTAGAGAACAAGGTATGCGTTCGGTAGAAGTTTACGTTAAGGGCCCCGGTGCAGGTAGAGAATCTGCTATCAGAGCATTAACCAACTGTGATATGGAAGTTACCCTTATCCAAGACGTTTCTCCCATTCCTCACAACGGTTGCAGACCGCCCAAAAAACGTAGAGTATAACGGAGGATATTATAATGGCTAAATATACAGAATCTAAATGTCGTTTATGTAGACGTGAAGGTGCTAAATTGTTCTTAAAAGGCGATAGATGCTTTAAGGGCGTTTGTGCTTTCGAAAAGAGACCCGTTGCTCCCGGTCAACACGGTATGAGCAGAAAGAAGGTTTCTGAATACGGTTTACAACTTCGTGAAAAACAAAAATGTAAGAGAATTTACGGCGTACTCGAAGGTCAATTCAGAAAGTATTACGAAAAGGCTGATAGAATGAAGGGTATCACCGGTGAAAATATGTTATCACTTCTCGAAAGAAGATTAGACAACGTTATTTTCAGAATGGGTGTAGGCGCTTCTAGAAGTCAAGCACGTCAACTCGTAACTCACGCTCACTTTACCGTTAACGGCAAGAACGTAAATATCGCTTCTTACTGTGTAAAGGTTGGCGACGTTATCGCCGTTAAAGAAAGCAAGAAAGACAACAAGTACTTTGCTGAAATTAAGCAAATGAAGGTTGGTGCTATGCCTAAATGGTTAGATTTTAACCCCGAAACTTTAGAGGGTAAAATCCTTGCTCTTCCCACTAGAGAAGATATTGACATCACCATTAAGGAACATATGATTGTCGAACTTTATTCTAAATAATTAATAACGAAATTTATTCGATGGTTTTTTTCGAGGGGAAAGTTAAGGTTTTCCACGCTTTAACAAGAATTCTCGAAAAAAACTATATCGAAACTATTTTTTTAGGAGGATATTTCTTATGATGGAAATTGAAATGCCAAAAATAGCTGTGGAAGAAAATGAAGACAGAAGTTACGCAAAAATCGTAGTTGAACCCTTAGAAAAAGGTTTTGGCTTAACCCTTGGTAACGCTCTTCGCAGAATCTTATTGTCAGCACTCCCCGGAGTTGCTATTCAAAACATTAAGTTTGCAGAAGAATTAGGTGTTAAACACGAATTCTCATCTATTCCTAGCGTAAAAGAGGACGTTACCGATATCATTCTTAACTTAAAAGGCGTTGCTATTAAGAGCACCTGTCTTGATAAGGATTATAAGAAGGATATTACCCTTGTTAAAGAGGGCCCCTGCGAAGTTAAAGCAGGCGATATCAGTTGCGACGCTGATTTAGAAATCTTAAATCCCGACCATTATATTTGCACGCTTGACGAGGGTGGCAAAATCGATATGGTTCTTACCGTAGGTAGAGGTCGTGGTTATCAAGGTGCTGACGAACACAAGGTAGATATTATTGATAATATTGCTATCGACAG
>JAFZIB010000037.1 GCA_017554545.1 Clostridia bacterium | reverse complement strand
TTTTTTAAGTCGGAGTTCAACTACGCTACGGGATTAATAATATATTGATTTTTATTTTCCATAGATATATTATTACATTAAAATATAAAAAAGTTAAAAAAATTTAAAAATAATTATTGAAAAACATTTTTTACTATGTTAAAATATGTAAAAATTAATATTTTAGGAGAAACGAAAATGGCAAAGACCAAGTATTCCGGTACTCAAACCGAAAAGAATTTAGAAGCCGCTTTTGCCGGCGAATCAATGGCAAGAAATAAATACACCTATTTTGCATCAAAGGCTAAAAAGGAAGGCTACGAGCAAATTTCAGCCCTATTTTTAAAGACCGCCGAAAACGAAAAAGAACACGCAAAATTATGGTTTAAAGAATTAAACGGCATAGGCGACACCGCAGAAAACTTAAAGCACGCTGCCGAAGGCGAAAACTACGAGTGGACTGATATGTACGCTAACTTTGCAAAGGTTGCAGAGGAAGAAGGCTTTACCGAACTAGCCTATAAATTCCGTTTAGTTGCCGCAATCGAAAAACATCACGAAGAAAGATATAACGCGCTTCTTGCAAACGTAGAAAAGGCAGAAGTATTCGCTAAAGAGGAAACCAAGGTTTGGGAATGCCGTAACTGCGGACACTTGTTCGTTGGTGCAAAAGCTCCCGAAGTTTGTCCTACTTGCGACCACCCCAAAGCATACTTTGAAATTCACGCAGAAAATTATTAAAATTACAATCCCTTATCAGTTTAAAGCCACCTTCGTTAATTTTTGGAGGTGGCTTTTATTGTAATTTTTTAGTAAAAAAAATTTTAAAAGGGTTGAAATGAGGGGTAGTCTGTGATATAATTGTTCTAATGATGTTAGGGGAAAGTATTATGAGTGTTCGTGGTTGTTTACAACTTGCAACTTTTAGCGGAAAGTCCTTCCGCTCTTTAGCTATCCCCGCACTACATTTAATAGGTAAAAACCCTAATTTTTAAAGTTCCTTTTTTTGCAAGGGACTTTTTTTATAGGGTAAAATTATTTGAAAATTATATTTGGAGGTCTCACAAATGAAAAACGTAAATTTAGTTTACGGCGTGAAGGACAAACCCGGTCTATTAAAGACTATTCTGTTTGCTCTTCAACAAGTTCTCGCTATTTTAGCGGCAACTATCGTAGTGCCCGTTATCGTTGGTAACGGAATGGCTCAATCTGCAGCGCTCCTCGGTGCAGGTATAGGTACTATCGTATATCTACTCTTTACCAAGTTTAAAAGTCCGGTATTCTTAGGTTCTTCCTTTGCGTTTATCGATTCTATGGGCGTTGCTTTCTCTGCGGCTGCTACTGCAGAATTAAGCGCTTCCGCAGGATTTTTAGGCTTAATCCTCGGTGCTATTATGGCTGGTTTAGTATATGTTGTAATCGCCGTAGTTATTAAGATGGTTGGCGTTAAATGGATTGATAAGATTATGCCCGCGTCAGTTATAGGACCGACCGTTGCTATTATAGGTTTATCTCTATCCGTAAACGCTATCGGCGACTTGGGTAAAGGTAACGTTCTTGCTCCCGTTCAAGAATGGATTATTAGTGGTAAAACTGGTCTTCCTGAACAAGTTATCAACTTCTATCCTACCGCAAACTTCTATATCTGTTTGCTTTGTGCTTTAGTAACCTTAGCAACCGTTATCGTTTGCTCGGTTTACGGCAAAAAGATGCTAAAGATTATACCTTTCATTATCGGTATTTGCGCAGGTTACGCAGTTGCAGCAATCTTTACCGTTATCGGTATTCTAACTGAAAACCCCGCTTTACAAATCATCAACTTCGGTTTATTTAGCGAAATGTCTTGGAAACCTGCATTTACTTTCGTAGAAGCGTTTAAGGGCTTTGACGGATTTAAGGGCTCGTATATCGGTCAAATAGCAGTTGCATACGTTCCCGTTGCTTTCGTAGTATTTGCTGAACACTTGGCAGACCACAAGAATATTTCTTCTATAATCGGTTCTGATTTATTAGCAGAACCCGGTCTCCACAGAACTTTACTTGGCGACGGCGTGGGCTCTATGGTAGGCGCGTTCTTCGGTGGTTGCCCCAACACTACTTACGGCGAATCGGTTGGTTGCGTAGCAATTTCCGGTAACGCTTCTATAGTAACCATTTTAACCGCTGCAATCATTTGTATCGTTGCATCTTTCTTTACGCCCCTTATGACCTTACTCGCTACTATTCCTTCTTGCGTAATGGGTGGCGTTTGCATGACCTTATACGGCTTTATCGCTGTATCCGGTTTAAAGATGATTCAAACAGTTGACTTAAACGAAAACCGTAATCTCTTTACCGTTTCGGTTATTTTAGTTGCCGGCGTTGGCGGTATGGTATTAAACATTGGTGCTATTACCATCACCTCTATTGCTTGCGCTCTTATCCTTGGTATTTTAGTAAACTTACTAACTTCTAAGATTAAAAAATAAAAATAAGATTAATTAAAAGGCTCTATTATGAAAGATTATAAAAACGTACATATTTTAAGTCACCCTTTAATTAGACATAAACTTGCCATAATTAGAGATAAAAATACTAACACCAAGCAATTCCGCGAAATAATTAGCGAACTTGCAACTCTTATGGCTTACGAAAGTTTTAAGGACGTTCCTACCCAAACCATTACGGTAGAAACCCCTCTAGAAACCGTAGAACAAACCATAGTTAAAGAAAACTCTATTGCAATAGTTCCAATTCTTCGTGCAGGCTTAGGTATGGTTGACGGAATTTTATCACTTTTCCCCGCGGCAAAGGTAGGACATATAGGTTTATATCGCGACGAACAAACCTTCGAGCCTAAAGAATACTACTGCAAACTCCCCGTTGGTATCGAAGAAAAGGTAGTTATGGTAGTTGACCCAATGCTTGCAACGGGTGGTAGTGCGTGCGACGCTATCGCTATGTTAAAGAAACGCGGTTGCAAACAAATTAAACTTATGTCTATTATCGGCGCGCCCGAAGGCGTTTCTAAGGTTGCTGAAACCCACCCCGACGTAGAAATCTACGTTTCGACGCTCGATAGATGTTTAAACGAAAATTGTTATATTCTTCCCGGTCTTGGTGACGCTGGCGATAGAATTTTTGGAACTAAGTAGTTTGTTTATTAGCGCTATAAAAATTAATAATTTTTAGCGGTGCTCGCAAAATTGCGAGCACCCTTTTTTTGACTAAAAATTTTTGCGTTTACAGATTAAAGATAAATATGGCTTAAATGCTTTACAAAAGAGGATAATATATGTAATAATAGATATGATAGAATAAGGAGAACTTTATGAAAAAAACTTTAAAGTTAATAACATTATTATTAATATTAGTTTTATCGCTCGGCGCGTTTACCGCTTGCGCTGACGAAGGCGACGTAGATGATAGTGGTAACGTTCCTACTCCTCCTGCGCCCACTTACGAATACGTACTTAACGACGACGAAGACGGTATTATTCTTAAAAAATACGTTGGAGATAGTACTCTAACAGAAATTACAGTTCCCTCGACAATCGACGGACTTCCCGTAACCGAAATTGGCAAAAACTTATTTACTGCAGTTGCTAATTTTAAGCAAAAGTTAGTTAAAGTAAATCTTCCCGATTCAGTAGTTAAAATCGGTTCGGGCGCGTTTAAAAATTGTAAAGCACTAGTTACGGTTAATACCGAAAAGGTAAAGAGTTTCGATATAAGTTGTTTTGAATATTGCGTTAAACTTTCTTCAGTTAGTTTCGCAAGCGCAACTAGCATTAGCAAAAACGCTTTTAACCATTGTGAGGCGTTAACCGAAATCACTATTCCTTCAACCGTTAGAACTATACAAAACGACTCGTTCACCTTCTGTACTAGACTTTCTACCGTAAATTTAGGCGAAGGAGTTAAGGAAATAGCCGAAAAGGCTTTTGCAGGCTGTATGTCATTAACAAATATCGACCTATCTAACGTAGAGCGTTTTAACGACGGCTGTTTTAGCGACTGCGTTGCATTAGAGGATATCAACTTAGTTAACGTTGTATATTTAGGTATGGAAGCTTTCCAAAACTGTACTTCGTTAAAAAGAGGTTATATCGGACCCAGATGTATAATTATTTACAACTTGTCTTTTTATAAATCGTACAATCTACAATACTTAGAGTTTGCGCCCACCACTATCGACGATAAGTGGATAAGCGTAACCTACAACCAAAGTGACCCAAGCGTAGTTTGGTCCAATTGTTCTAACCTTTCTGCATTTACAAATCCTCAAGCCAACGCTGCAAGATACGGCGACTTAAATATCAACGGTAAAAAAGACGATTATACTTGCAAAAAAGCGTATATGATTCAAAATCCGTTTGGTAAATACGTTCAAGGTGCATATTCTCACGCAAACGGCACTTGTTCTTGCGGGGAAAAGGGTAGAGCGAACTACAACTTTGGCGTTGATAACGTAGTAGTTAACGAGGGCGACAGAATTAACGTAAAAGTAGGACAAACGGTTAATCTTCAAATTATTGCGTCTTGGGGACCAAACGACCCGATTGAATACAAAAACATTACCCAAATCCGTTCGTTCAGTTTAGGTCAAAATTTAGTTGACGAAAACATGGGCGATAGCAGTAAAGGATTTAAGTTAACCTTTACCGGAACGGGTACTGTTACTCTTAAGATGTATAGTAGCCTAAACTCTCAAGAAAGAATAATCAGTTTCGTAGTAACCGCCTAGTAAAACTTAAAATTTAAGCCATCTGTATATTGCAGATGGCTTTTTTATTTATTTTTGTCCGCTTATCCTAACCGAGATTTCAGGTTTAACTAGGTCGAGGCAGTCCTTTTGATATCTTTCGTAGTATTTATGCCCGAATCGATATAGTCGCTGTCTTATTTGCAAAAAGTCGCAATTTGTTTGTTTGCTGACCTTGAATAAATCGTTAAAATTGTTTTTTAGAATGTTCTCCGTCTGTTCAATTAGGTCGTTCGGCAAAGGTTTGTTGTTAGAAAGATTGGCGTTATGGTCGCCACTATTATGGTCGGCTATTTTGCAATATATATCAACTTCCACCTTCATTTTTATACCCTTATCATCTGCCTTAAGTTTGGTTTTTGTATTACATCTTAAAACTTTTAAAAGGTAACGCTCTATCTCGTTTGCTCCGCTATAATTAACCGAAAGGGTAGTGCCTTTAACGTTTCGCCAAAGAAAATTAAACGCGTGCGTTTGCGCCTCGTTTAGTTCGCCCACCTTAATTCCTTTTAAAAACAAAGCCGTGGTAGAGGCGTCGAAAAAGTTTTTGCCTTTATCTTCCGAACCTCCACCCGAACTACCGTCCGAACTGCTTTGCTGTCCGTTAGAGCCTTGCTGACCTTGAGAACTTGAGCCGTTAGAATTTTCTTGCTTGGCGTTAAAGTCTAAAACTTTAACGATAGGCATAAAAGACGAGCCGGACAGGTCGTAGTATCCCGCGCAAAAGGTCTTTATGTCGTTGGTGGCAACGTCGGTATCGAATCCGGGATTTTTAAATAATATTTTTTGAATTGCAAACGACGAGATATTATCTAACGGGGTGGTTTTTTCTAGCAATTCCCTAGCGCTATTGTCTGCAAGAACTATTTGTGCCGAATCTTGCACGCGTAGCGTTTTGGCAAAGAAATCTAAAACCTTAATTATATCGGTACTACATAGCGAATTGCCTATTATAATTAGATTACAAAAGGCTAATTGAGGGAACCAACCCGAAACGTCGCCCGTGTTTTTAATCGCTCCACCTATGGTGTCACCCTTTCCGGTTATTTGCGTTTTAGTGTTTTGTGCCGAAGTGCTAGTCGCCTCGGGCACGGCTATTTGAACGGTAACGCTATATTTTCCATCTTCGTTATCTATTGCAACGGCGGTTATAATAGCCTCTTTTTCCACGTCGATTAGTCCAAAATCGTTTGAAAAGAACAGCACGGTGGCAAAAGCGAATAAAATTATTATCCAAAGTATTCTATGCTTTTTCATTCTTTTTCTCCTTTCGCGAAAAAAATAGCGTTATAAGTGGTAGAACGTTAGCCATTATTAAAAAGAAGGCGCTTAAATATAAACTAAAAACCTTTTGCAAAGTGGCGTAAAATTCATTTAGATACATAGTTGTTAATAGCAAAATAGCCGTTACGATAAGTGGCGCAATCCACTTTTTATTAAAGTTAAAAACGTAGTCTAAGCATTTTGCACTAAAAAAAACGGGAATAGATAGGGCGAACACGTTAGAAAACAGTAGCATTAAAATTCCAACGTAGTCGAATCTACCTATATTATTAATAACCGTGGTGTATTTAGCAATCTCGGTTAGGGCAAAACTTTGCCTAAAGGCGATAGAGGTAAAAACGCCGTAGAAAATAATCATAAACGCCGTTACTATAAACACGCCTACGGCGTAGCAAGAAAGAATTTTTGCTCCGTCCTTTTTGCCAAACTTAAAGTTTCCTATAAAGAACAAAAAATACGCGCCCTCTCCGTACCAGTTAGCGCCCACGTACGAGGCGGAAAATATTTTTTTAACCCCGCTTGCGCCTATAGGCAGAACGGCGTAAAAGTCGGTGTTAGATATAGATAAAGTTATTAGTAGCGTTAGGCCTATAACGGTAAATAGCCAAACGATATCGGAAATTCTGCCTATCGTTTTAAGCGGTTTTAAGGCAAGAAAAAAAGCAAGAGCGAAGAAAGGCAAAAAATATATGTCGGTCGTAAGGTTTATATATAACGCCAACTCCACGAAGGATTTTTGCTCGTTAATAGGCATATACGCTTTGAGTAAAAAGTATAAAGCGTATAAAAATATTACGATTTTAGCGCCCATTTTTCCAAAACTTTTTTCTAACAACTCTAAGAAAGATAGGTTTTGGCGTTTGCAAACGATTAATAAAGCAAAAATGGTTAAAAAGTCTAAAGTTAGGTTAATTAAACTGCTTATCCACAAATCTTCTTTGGCTAAAGAGGTGGTTAAACTAGGCAGAGTAAAAAGTTTGTTAACGACGGTAAACGCCAAAAAGAAAAAACAAATTTGTCGGGTTTTTAGTTGGTAGGTTTTCATATAAAATTCTCCTTTGCCGTTCTTTTATTTGCTCGCCTCTTGTTCAACGAAAAGGGAAGTGAAGATGTTTCTTTTAAGAAAGAGCGATAAAACCCGTCTTTTAGGTCGTTTTTAACTAAGGGCGAGAAAGGTGCTAAAAGTGGAGCGCCGTAACTTTCGAAACTAACCAAATAAGTCAGTAGAATAGCAAACGCAACTATTATTCCGTACCCACCTAAGGAGCCGGCTATAATGAGCATTAAGAATCTTAAGAAAGAAAATATTTGTTCTAGTTCCGGCACGGTATAAAGGCATATACCCGAAAGCGCGATAATCATAAGCGCGGGCGGGGAAATTATACCTGCGTTTACAGCCGTTTCGCCTAAAACTAAACCGCCGACTATCGACACCACCATTCCTACGTATTTAGGCATTCTCACGCTAGCCTCGTTTAGAATTTCAAAAATCATTAGCGTAAAAAACATTTCGTAACTTGGAGATAGGGGTATGCCTTGAATACTGTTAACTATGGTGAGCAAAAAACTTAAGGGGATAAGTTGCAAGTGAAACAATTCGGCGGCAACGAATACTGCTGGAAGTAAAACGGATAAAGTTACAGAAAGAATCCTTATAATTCTTGCCGTAGTGGCGCTGTACGGAGAGGCGTAGTAGTCGCCAGGGCTTTGGAAATCTTCGATTAATAGATATGGAACGGTTAAAACGATAGGAGAGCCGTCAACGATTATTGCAACTCTGCCTTCGATAATTCTAGAAACCAAAACGTCGGGCTTTTCGGTGTTGCCTATTTGTTTAAACAGCGACTTTTTGTGTTCTGAAACGAATTTAGACACGTACGACGAGTCTATAATAGCGTCTATGTCTATAGCCTCTATCCTGCGTTTTAGTTTATTAACGAGTTTTTTATCTGCAAAGCCTTTCATATAGCAAAGCGCCACGGTCGTTTTAGAGTGTTTGCCAACCGAAAGTTGCTCGAACTGTAACGCCGTGGACTTAATTCTACGCCTTATTAAACTCACGTTTACCGTAATGCTTTCTACGAACCCCTCTCTAGGCCCTTTAATCGCCACCGAAGTAGGTGGTTCGGTCACCGCTCTATCGTTAAATTTTTTAACCTCGAAACTAACGGCGATATCAATGCCGTTAACCATTAAAACGGCGTTGCCACTAAGCACTTCTTCTAAGGCAGTATCAAAGTCGCTTACCGTTTTTAATTCGGGGCTTAAAAAAATAGTCAAAAGGTTAGATTTGGTAGGTTTTCCCTTAAATTTTTCGGCAGGGCGTAACACCAAATCTCCAATAGTATTTTTATCTACTACGTCTTTTATGAAAATTAAAAGTCCCTTTGCTTTGCCCACTTTAACGGACGTGAAAGCAACGTCGCTTGAAGTGAGAAATTCTTTGATTTTTTCGGTGTTTTTTTGTAAGGAAGAAAATAAATTCATAAGCATAGTATTTATAAAAAAGGCTTTTTTATTCTAGTTGCGTTTAATGATAAACAAAAGAAAAAAGGGGCGTAACACCCCTTTTTTGCTTAATTGCAAGTAAATTCGCTTATAGGTTGCCTCCAAGCGTCGATAAAATTACTTTAGATAGCGCCTTAATTTCGCCTTCGGCAAGCAAGCCGTTAGAATATAGAATTAAGGTTTCGTTAATTTTTTCGATAGTGCCTTCTTCGTCGCCTTCCATCTTTGAATAGTGTTCGTAGATGATTAAAGTGGCGTCTTTAACGCAATCTTCTTTAAGATAGCCCATCACCAAGCCTTCGATAATCGCTAAGGCGGGGTTGATAGGCAACGCCTCGCCCTTTGCAATTTTGCGTCCGATAAGCGCCACCGCGTAGGATAGCGCGCCACTTAATACGCCCGAGCAAACTACCGTCTGGTCAAAAGCGTATATACCTAAAAAAATTACGTTATATAAATAACTAAACAGTACGCCCGCTAAAAAGGGTAGATACCAAATAAGTTTTTTAGTCGTTTCGCTCTTTACGTATCCGTCTAAAAAGCCTTTTAGGGTGGCAACGAGAACGGCTATTAAGATAGTGGGAAGACTGTACGAGGCAAAAAAATCTTTTAGCATTATTAAGTTCATTTTATACCTGCCTTAAGGAAGGTAAATTTGGTTTTGGCTTTTTCTAATTGCTGTATTTAGCCTTTTATAAAAGGCGGAAAAATCTATTCGGTACGCCCTTAACGTAGTAAACCTCCCCGTATAAATTTCCAAACGTCAAATTCACCCTACCATTAAACGTCAAAAAAGCAAGCCCGTTATGACCGTTTTATAAACGAAATATAGGTTATATCAAAAGATATCGCCTCATACGATATGTAGAGGTGAAATTATGTTTTTTGAGTTATTATCATTTATTTTAGGCAAACTGACCTTCTTTACGGGTAGCGTGTTTTTCGGCAGTTCTTTTCCCAAGCCTTTGCCGATAGACGAGGAGAGAGAATGCATTAATAAAATGCTCTCTGGCGACCAACTTGCCAAGGAAAAATTAATAAGCCACAATATGCGTTTAGTCGCGCACGTGGTAAAAAAGTATTCGGGCGCAGCCGAGACCGACGATTTAATTTCGGTAGGAAGTATCGGCTTAATTAAAGCTGTAAATACCTATAATCCGCAAAAGGGGACGGGGCTTGCGACCTATACTTCCAGATGTATAGAAAACGAAATTTTAATGCTACTTAGAGCCAACAAAAAGCACAAAAACGACGTTTCGCTATCCGACCCGGTAGGAACGGATAAAGACGGCAACGAATTGACCTTTTTAGATTTGCTTTTCGAAAAGGAAGACGCCGTGTTTGCGCAAGTGGATAAAGGCATTGAGCGAGAAAAATTTATAAAGTTTATTAAAAGGCATTTAACAAATCGGGAATTTACCGTTCTGTGTCTTAGATACGGGCTTAAATGTAAGCGTAGTTACGCCCAAAGAGAAGTTGCAAGTTTTCTTAAAATTTCCCGCTCGTACGTTTCCAGAATAGAAAAAAAGGCGATAGAAAAATTAAAAATGGTTATAAAAAAAGGGCAATTCAATTGCTAAACGTAGTTTATTGTGATACAATATTTTTAAATGGATTTTAGGGGGCAATATGGATAAAAAAATCGCGCTACTTGCCATAATAGTAACCGACGTAGAAAAAATTGACCAAGTCAATTTGCTACTTCACGCCTATCGCGATTTCGTTATAGGCAGAATGGGTATTCCTTATAGGGAAAGGGGCGTAAACGTAATTTCTATTGCCTTAGACGCTCCGCAAGAAACTATAAACAGCCTATCAGGAAAGTTAGGTATGATTTCAGGAGTTTCTAGCAAAGTTTTGGTGACTAAATAAGCCGAAATTAGCGCTAAGAACTGATTTTTCGCCTAAAAGCAAACGGAAAAAAGAGTGTTTTTTAACACGGGGGGATAAATATATGAGTTACGCAGATAAAGTTTTTATAGATACTTGCAGAAATATAATTGATAACGGCGTTTGGGACACCGATTTGCCCGTCCGCCCAAAATGGCTAGACGGCACGCCCGCTCACACCGTAAAAAAATTCTGTATAGTAAACAGATACGACTTAAAAAAGGAATTTCCTATAATTACACTAAGGCGTACGGCTTTTAAGTCTGCAATCGACGAGATTTTGTGGATTTGGCAAAAAAAGTCTAACAACGTCAACGAACTTAACAGTCACATTTGGGACAGTTGGGCAGACGAAACGGGTTCTATCGGTAAGGCGTACGGCTATCAATTAGGCGTTAAGCACAAGTATAAAGAAGGTATGTTCGACCAAGTGGACAGGGTTATTTACGACCTTAAAAACAACCCCCAGTCACGCAGAATTATGACTAACATTTATACCTTTCAAGACCTAAACGAAATGCACTTATATCCGTGCGCGTATTCTATGACTTTTAACGTTTCGGGCAAGACCTTAAACGGAATACTTAACCAGCGCAGTAACGACGTTTTAACTGCGAATAACTGGAACGTAGTTCAATACGCAATATTACTTCATATGCTTGCGCAAGTATGCGGTTTAGAGGTGGGCGAGTTAGTTCACGTTATTGCCGACGCGCATATTTACGATAGACACGTTCCTATCGTAGAAAAGATTTTAGACAATCCGCAGTATCCTGCGCCTAAACTTTGGATTAATCCCGAAGTTAAAAATTTTTACGATTTTACCGTTGACGATTTTAAACTTGAAGGCTACGAATTTACCAAGTTAGAAGATAAAATCGAGGTGGCTGTATAATGAAGGCAATAGTTGCCGTAGATAAAAACTGGGGTATAGGCAAAAACAACGATTTGTTGTTTTCTATTCCCGAAGATATGAAATTTTTTAGGCAAACCACACTAGGCAAAGTGGTTGTTATGGGTTCGAACACGCTAAAATCTTTCCCAAATGGTAATCCGCTAAAAAACCGAACGAACGTGGTTTTATCTAAAAGGGTAAAAAGGGACGATTGTATAGTTGCAACCAGCCTAGAGGAACTCTTTATAAAGATAAAAGAATTCGACGATAGCGAGGTTTTCGTTATAGGCGGAGCAATGCTTTATAAAACGCTACTTCCTTACTGCGAAGAAGTTTTGGTAACTAAAGTTAACGCAGACGGCGACGCCGACGTTTTTTTTGAAAATTTAGATAAGTTACCTAATTGGAGTTTATTTAGTGAAAGTGACTCGCTAATAAGCAACGGAAAAACTATAAAATTTACAGTTTATAAAAACCATTCAGTTCAAACCTTTTAGCAAAACGTTGCGAACACGATTTAATCCTTAAAAGAAGAAATTACTATGATAAGTATTTTTAAGCGTCGAAGAATCGATATGACACAGGGGCCAATTTTCAAGCAATTAATAACGTACGTTATTCCGTTAATAATTGCAAACCTCTTGCAAATGGTGTTCAATCTTACAGACACTTTAGTGCTTGGCGTGTTCGCAGAAAACGGAAACTTGTGCGTAGGCGCAGTTGCGACCACGGGGGCGTTGATAAGTTTAATAACTAACTTGTTTATCGGCTTATCAACGGGTGCAAACGTTATGGTTGCAAGATATATCGGCGCTAAAAAAGATGAAAGTGTTAAAAAGACCATAGGCGTTGCGGTATTTTTAAGCGTTGTTGCCGGTGCAATTTTGGTTTTAGTCGGCGTATTTTGTTCAAGACATTTCTTAACGTTGACTGGGGTAAGTGACCTTCATATCGACCTTGCAACGAGATATATTACCATTTACCTTTGTGGTGCGCCTTTTATAATGCTATACAATTATTGTGCAAACGTTTTAAGGGCTTCGGGTGATACGGTTAGACCTATGCTTTACATAACTATAGGTGGCGTAATCAACGTAGTTCTCAATATCGTTTTAGTAGTTTTAACACCACTAGACGTAGAAGGCGTTGCAATCGCAACGGTGGTTAGTAACGCTTTTGCAGGCATTGCTTGCTTTATAACCTTGTTAAAGGGACAGTCTAGCGTTAAATTTGAGTGGAAGTATTTTAGGATATTCAAAGAAGAATTTATTGAACTTCTTAAAGTTGGCGTGCCTAGTGGCATAAACGGATGCTTGTTTGCTTTTTCTAACGTTTTAATAGTTTCTGGCACTAACGAACTTGGAAAGATATTTGGCAACCATATAGTAACCGGTGCTGGCTATGCAAATCAAATAGATAATATAATTTACGTTTGTATGAACGCCGTTGCGCTGTCTTCTCAAGCGTTTGTAAGCCAAAATCTTGGGGCTAGAAAATACGAAAGAATTAAGAGAAGTTTTTTCTCTTCTTTGGGTATAGTTTCAGTAGTGGGCGTTTCGCTAGGCGTGTTAATGATTTGTATTGCAAAGCCGTTGTTTACTGCTATTTCCGGTAGCCAACTAGTTGCTAAAGCAACCTTTACTAAAACGTTTTGGGTGGGTTTGTTTTACGTTTTAGCAGGCCTTATGGAAGTTATGAGTTGTAGTTTACGTGGCTTAGGCAAAAGTTTTACGGGTATGATTGTTACCCTGTCTGGAACGGTATTGTTTAGGGCGTTATGGGTTTGGTTTATATTCCCACTAAAGAAAACTGAAGCTATGTTATACTGTTTATATCCAATATCTTGGATTATCACGGTTATAACGCTTGCAATAATTTTGGCGGTCGTTTTTAGGAATTTGCGCCGTAGATTACTTACGGCAAGTAACGACGCAAAAATCATTAAGGAAGAAAGTACAAATTAACGTTCGGCAATCGGCTTGACAAATTACGCCCCTTTACGATAGGGGCTAAAATTTTGTAAAAGATACGGGAGAAAAAATGGCAAAAAACACCATTGATATGACCAGAGGGCCTATAACTAAAAAATTAATTATATTTGCATTGCCACTTATTGCAACCAACGTAATGCAAATGTTTTTTAACCTTGCAGACGTTGCCGTTTTAAGTGCGTTTATTCCTGACCCAGTTTTGGCGGATAACGCCGTGGCGGCGGTTGGCTCTAACTCTTCGCTAATAAACCTTATAATTAGCCTATTCGTAGGCTTATCGGTAGGCGCTAACGTAGTGGTCGCAAGAGGAATAGGAAAGGGTGACGCGGAGGGAGTTAGCAAAAGCGTTGGGTCTGCGGTCTTTTTAAGTTTAATCGCAGGCGTGTTTTTGGCGATAGTAGGAATTTGCTTTTCTAAAACCTTTTTAATATGGATGGATTGTGACGAAGAGGTGCTTGGGCTTGCCGACACGTATATGAAGATATACTTTGCAGGTATGCCTGCAATAATGCTATATAACTTTACTGCGGCGGTGTTGCGTGCGGACGGCGATACTTTTAGACCTATGTTATTTATAACAATAGGTGGTATTATTAACGTTGCGCTTAATATTTTCTTTGTTGCCGTAGTTGGTTTTGACGTGGAAGGCGTGGCGATTGCTACCGTTGCCTCTCAAGTCTTTGCAGGCATTGCTTGCTTAATAGTTTTGATTAAGCATAAAGGCAACATTAAGCTTAACGCAAAGCATTTTAAGTTGTATCGCGAAAAAGTTTTAGATATGGTTAAAATCGGCTTGCCTTCGGGCATTCAATCGGCAACCTTTGGCATATCTAACGTGGTTAGCCAGTCGGCTATAAACTCGTTCGGAGCGTCTATAATGGCGGCAAACACTATTGCTACTCAAATTATGAACGTCGTTATGATGATAGGTAGCGGATTGTCGGTTGCAACCCTTTCATTCGTTAGTCAAAACGTTGGCGCAAACAATGTGGATAGAGTTAAAAAAGTAACGTTTTTTTCTTCTGTAATAGGCTTTAGTGCGGTTACGATACTAGGTTTAATTACGGTAATTTTTGCAAGTCAAATAAGTGGGATACTGACTAGCACTCCCGAAGTTATACAATATTCTCGCCTTAAGATATATACTTTTGCGCCAATGTTTGGTTTCTGCGTGCTTATGGATATTTTAGGCAACGTTCTAAAAGGGCTAGGTAAGGCAACGACTTCTATGTTAATAGCTTTAACGACAAATTGCTTGTTTAGAATTGCGTATATAAAAATAGGCTTTGCAGTTATAGGGAAAAACTTAATGTATCTATACTGGGTGTGGCCTATATCGTGGGCGCTTAATGCAATAGTCGATATAGTATTCGTATTTTTTGCTTATAAATCGTTTAAATTGAAAGTATCTGCGCACGAAGAGGCAAACGATAATTTAATTTAAATAAAAAGGAAAATTTTGGTCATATTTTATTGACAAAACAAATTTAATAGATATAATAAATGTTAGCACTTGAAATTAACGAGTGCTAAAAATCAAGTTTGGAGGCAGTTAAAATGAAGGTTATACCTTTATTCGACAAAGTAGTTGTCGAGGCACTTGAAACAGAAGAGAGAACCAACAGCGGTTTTATACTTCCTTCTGCATCTCAAGAAAAACAACAAATGGCAAAAATCGTAGCGGTAGGCCCCGGCGGTATCGTTGACGGTAAAGAAATAGTTATGCAAGTTAAGGTTGGCGACAAGATTTTATATTCTAAGTATGCCGGTAGCGAATTTAAAGTTGACGGTAAAGAATTAGTTATTATTCGTCAAAGCGATATTTTAGCAATAGTAGAATAATAGGGGGGAAATTAAATGGCTAAACAATTAAAATACGGCGAAGAAGCAAGAAAGGCACTCCAAGCGGGCGTGGATACTCTTGCCGATACCGTTAAAATCACTTTAGGACCTAAAGGCAGAAACGTAGTATTACAACGTCAATTCGGTGCACCGCTTATTACTAACGACGGCGTTACCATTGCAAAGGAAGTTGAACTTGAAGACGCTTTTGAAAATATGGGTGCACAATTAGTTAAAGAAGTTTCGACCAAAACCAACGACGTAGCGGGCGACGGAACTACCACCGCGGTAATTTTGGCGCAAGCAATGATTAACGAAGGATTAAAGAACGTAGCAGCAGGCGCAAATCCCGTAATTCTTAAAAAGGGAATTTCCGGCGCAGTAGAAGTTGCCGTTAATAAGTTGAAAGAAATTTCTAAACCCGTAGTAGATAAAAACGGTATTTGCCAAGTAGCGTCTATCTCTGCAGGCGACACCACCGTTGGCGAACTCATTAGTGACGCAATGGAAAAAGTTGGTAAAGACGGCGTTATAACCATTGAAGAAAGCAAGACTATGAAGACCGAACTCACTACCGTAGAAGGTATGCAATTCGACAGAGGGTACGCGTCTGCTTATATGGTAACCAACACCGACAAAATGGAGGCTGTTTTAGAATCTCCTCTAATTTTAATCACCGACAAAAAGATTTCTTCTATTCAAGAAATTCTTCCCGTTGTTGAACCTATTGCTCAACAAGGCTTAAGATTGCTTATCATAGCCGAAGAAGTTGAAGGCGACGCTTTGGCAGCGTTAGTAGTTAACAAACTCAAAGGCGTATTCAACTGCGTTGCAGTTAAAGCGCCCGGCTTTGGCGACAGAAGAAAGGCAATGCTCGAAGATATCGCTATTTTAACGGGTGGTACGGTTATCAGTAGCGAATTAGGTTACGAATTTAAAGACGTAACTTTAGATATGCTAGGTAAGGCTGGCACCGTTAAGGTTGATAAAGACAACACGACTATAATTAACGGCGCAGGCGCTCCGAGCGCTATCGAAGCAAGAAAGCAAGCAATTAAGGCTCAAATCGAAGTTACCACTTCTGATTACGATAAAGAAAAATTACAAGAACGCCTTGCAAAACTTTCCGGTGGCGTAGCAGTTATTAACGTTGGCGCAGCAACCGAAATCGAAATGAAGGAAAAGAAACTTCGTATCGAAGACGCTCTTAACGCAACTAAGGCTGCAGTTCAAGAGGGTATCGTTCCCGGTGGTGGAATTGCGCTTATCTCTACTATGAAAGCGTTAGAGGACTACGCAAACACCTTAAGTGGCGACGAAAAGACGGGCGCTCAAATCGTTCTTAACGCCGTTCAAGCACCCTTAAAGCAAATTGCTCTAAACGCAGGTTTAGAAGGCGCAGTTATCTTAAACGAAGTGCTTAAGGCAAACAAGCCCAACTTCGGTTTCAACGCATTAACAAACGAATATACCGATATGGTAGAAAGCGGTATTATCGACCCAACCAAAGTTACCCGTTCTGCACTTATGAACGCAGCGTCGGTAGCAGGTGTGTTCTTAACCACCGAATCGGTAGTTGCAGATATTAAAGAAAACAACGTTCCTCCAATGCCTGCAGGCGGAATGGGCGGAATGTATTAATCCACAGATAAAAGCAAAATAAAAGCCCCGAGGCAGTTGCCTCGGGGCTTAGTTTTTATTTTATTATTCGTTAACCGATTCAAAGGGTTGTTCTTCTTTTACTTCGTTAGCAACGAATTCTTGGTCGGATATAATTTCTCTATAAAACTCAACGCGAGTAGCATCCATATAGGGTTGAACCCACAACAAACCTATTCCAAGAGTTAAAATTCCTACGAAAATCCAGCCGATAAACGATAAATCGAGTAGGAATAAATCCATTTTTCTGCCGTTCATCATCTTTTTGCTTTCTTCTCTGCAACGTTTGTGGTCGTATTCGGGGTGGTCGCATTTAATATAGTAAGCCATTGAGTAAGAATAACTTGCGATTATACCGGGAACGATTAAAAGTAACGACCATAAGAAAACGAATAAGTTAATTAAAAGACCTAAAACCATTTTATCAACGAATTCTACTTTTGCGTCGTCCACACATACGTTTAGGTTGTCGTGAGAAATATTTCCTCTCGAACGTTCTAAAAAGTATTTAGAGTATGCGCATTGGAGAGGTCCTCCGATAAGTAAAACCACGAAGGTAAACATTTCAGCCACGCCTACAATCGCGCTAGAAATTATACCTACCAATACGGCAAACAACCAACCGGAAGTAAATATGCCGTCGCCCAAAGTCTTTCTTGCTTTTGCTCTTAATTCTTTTCTGTTCATAATGTCACCTCTTATAAATTTAGATTAGGGAGTAACTCTGTTTATATCGCGTGGGAACATAGTAGCTTCGCGCACGTTCTTAAATCCGAGTAGGTGCATAGTTAATCTTTCTAAGCCGATACCTAAACCGCCGTGGGGTGGAGCGCCGTATTTGTGGAGCATTAAGTAGGTTTCGAACAGTTCGGGGTTCATACCGCACTTAACCATTTTTGCGACCTGTTCGTTATAATCGTGAACGCGTTGACCGCCTGAAGTAATTTCTAGACCTCTAAACAATAGGTCGAACGAAAGGGTGTATTCGGGGTCGGTTGGGTCGTCCATAGTGTAGAAGGGGCGCTTTTTGCTGGGGTAGTGGGTAATGAAAATAAAGTCGCTATTAAATTCCTTCTTAGCGTATTTGCCAAGCATTTCTTCTTCGGAGGG
>JAFZIB010000036.1 GCA_017554545.1 Clostridia bacterium | reverse complement strand
AGAGAAAGCTTGAGCGCCAGCCCATTCATTTTGCATGATACCTAAAAAGTTAACCATTTGGTTACATAAAGTTGATAAGTGACCTGCGGGCGAAGAAGTGATTTTGCCGGGAACACCGCCTAATCCTTCTTTTATTAATTGACGGAGAGACCAACCGGCACAGTATCCGGTAAGCATAGAGAGGTCGTGAATATGAATAGCTGCACTTCTGTGTGCCTCTGCAATTTCCTCGTCGTAAACTTCGGATAACCAGTAGTTTGCAGTAACCGCACCCGAGTTAGAAAGAATTAAACCACCAACCGAATAGGTAACGGTAGAGTTCTCTTTAACACGCCAGTCTGCTACCTTTAGATAGTCATCTACTACCTTTTTGTAGTCAACGATGGTAGATTTGATATTACGCACTTTTTCGCGTTGTTTACGGTATAGAATATAACTCTTTGCAATATCTACGTAACCTGCTTGAATTAGTACTACTTCTACGCTATCTTGAATATCTTCTACGCTGATAACGTTGTCCTTAATCTTTTTAGAGAAGTCTGCAGATACTCTTAAAGTGAGCATATTCAAAATGTCTGCATTGTAGTTTACTTGGCAAGCGTTAAACGCTTTGCTGAGCGCAGTAGAAATCTTACTCATATCGTATTCTACTAATGCGCCGTCTCTTTTCTTTACTTGAAACATATATTAATCCCTCCAATTTTTGTCGTGTGCATTTAATATAACACACGCACATACTCTTGTCAAGCGGTTTACACAATATTTTGTAAATTTTTTTATTTTAAAACACAATATATTGTGGTTAAAGCAAAAAAGCCTATTTTTGCAAAAAATGGCAAAAAAAGGCTTAAAAAAGGGTAAAATACGGCAAAATCGTGCTAAAAATAAATGAAATTAAAAATCTATTAGTCGGAGAATACGTTTATGACATACCATATACACTATATCTAGGAACCAAACTATACTAAACCCGAAAAGGAAACGAACGAGTCCCGCAACGATTTTGCCTTCGGCAAATCGCGTTACTGCCCCACAGAGCCAACTGGTAAACGGAATGATAGCCAATATTAAACTTAAGTTATACGATAAGTCGAAATAATCTTTACCTAATCTATGCATATATCCCCCAAAGTATTATTTATTTTTTAGTTTAGGTTTGCAAAATTTTAGCCGTATATATTTACAATATGACGGCTAAGTATAAGTTGTGAAAATAGACGCTAAACATTATATATATTTTTATATATATATTTAGGAAAAAAGCGATAGGGGTGAAAAAACAGTTGCAATTTATTGTAAAATATGATAGAGTAAATGACGACCATAGACGGAGAGGTGTCAGAGTGGTCTAATGTGCTCGCTTGGAAAGCGGGTATACCGAAAGGTATCGGAGGTTCGAATCCTCTCCTCTCTGCCAAACAAGAAAAGAGTACTTGAAAAGTGCTCTTTTTTTGTTTGGTTGATATAGTCGCATAGGAGAGGATTCGATTGGGGGAGAAATTTTGCATTTGCAAAATTGTCCACGATTGTTAATATATATTTTGATAAAGCCAAAAGCGTGGACTAAACGGTGGTCACCCACCGTTTATCGGGGCGTCGTGCAAAACGACGAATCCTCTCCTCTCTGCCAAACAAGAAAAGAGCATATTTTTTATGCTCTTTTTTTGTTTTGTTAGAAAAGATTTTATGGAGAGGATTCGAAACAACGTTAAAAACGGTAGTTTCGTGCTATCGTCGTTTGACGGCTCTATGTTTACCTTGGCGTTTTTTGAATCAATTATTATTTCTTTAATTGGGACAGGTATTCGTACTCGTTATTAAGGTATCTCGTAAACATTTTAAATAACCTAGTTACTATATTATTTAATAAAAACCCAGTCAATCGACTGGGTTTTTATGGAAAATTATTTAACGGTTTGGGTTTTTTCCTTTTGTATAACGTCGTGTGCGCCACCTTCTACAATACTAGTTGCAGAAACTAAGGTTAGTTTTGCTTTGCTTTGTAATTCGGGAATTGTGAGTGCTCCACAGTTACACATTGTTGACTTAACTTTGCTAAGTGAAATTGCCACGTTGTCTTTTAGTTTACCTGCGTATGGAACGTAACTGTCAACGCCTTCTTCGAAAGATAATTTCTTATCTCCGCCAAGGTCGTAACGTTGCCAGTTTCTTGCTCTTTGAGAGCCTTCGCCCCAATACTCTTTGTAGTAGTTACCACTAATAATAACTTTATTCGTGGGGCTTTCGTCGAATCTAGCAAAATATCTGCCAAGCATAACGAAATCTGCGCCCATAGCAAGCGCTAAGGTTATGTGGTGGTCGTAAACGATACCGCCGTCTGAACAAACGGGAACGTAGATACCAGTTTCTGCAAAGTATTTATCTCTCTCTTCGCATACTTCGATAAGAGCAGTTGCTTGACCTCTACCTATACCCTTGGTTTCTCTGGTAATACAGATAGAACCGCCACCGATACCAACTTTAACGAAGTCTGCACCGCTTTCTGCTAAAAATCTAAAGCCGTCTGCGTCCACTACGTTGCCTGCGCCGACTTTTACGGTGTCGCCGTAATTCTTTCTAATCCAGTCGATAGTAAGTTTTTGCCATTCGGAAAAACCTTCGGACGAGTCGATACACAAAACGTCTGCGCCTGCGTTTACGAGTGCGGGAACGCGTTCTGCATAGTCTCTGGTATTGATACCAGCGCCTATAACGTAACGCTTTTTAGCGTCGAGTAATTCGATAGGATTTTGTTTATGGCTGTCGTAGTCTTTTCTGAAAACGAAATAGCATAATTTTTGTTCTTCGTTAATAATGGGCAACGAATTTAGTTTGTTATCCCAAATTATATCGTTTGCCTCTTTTAAGGTTACGCCTTCTTTTGCGGTAACGAGTTTGTCAAAGGGAGTCATAAAGGTTTTAACCTTTACGTCGGGACTCATTCTGCTAACTCTATAATCTCTACCGGTTACTATACCAACGAGTTTACCTTCTGCAGTTCCGTCTTCGGTAACGGCAACGGTTGAGTGACCGGTCTTTTCTTTAAGCGCAATAATATCTGCAAGGGTTGCCTCAGGAGAAATGTTTGATTCGCTCTTAACGAAACCTGCCTTGTAGTTTTTAGCACGCGCTACCATAGCCGCTTGGCTTTCGATAGATTGCGAACCGTATATAAACGACACACCGCCTTCTTTTGCTAGAGCAACTGCAAGTTTATCGTCGGAAACCGATTGCATAATTGCAGATACCATAGGAATATTTAACGAGATTGCAGGCTCTTCACCCTTCTTGTATTTTACGAGCGGGGTTTTTAGACTTACGTTTGCTGGAATTGCATTTGCAGACGAATAGCCCGGAATAAGTAAATATTCGTTAAAAGTGTGTGACGGTTGATTAATGTATTTAGCCATAATATTCTCCTTTTCGTATATATTACAGAAATTTTTTGCGTTTGTCAATTTTTAATCACAAAAATTTACGCCAAAAAGCGCCTTTTTGCGCTAAATAATATCTTTTTAGAATAATCCGGTAATAACGCCGTTTTCGTCAACGTCAATTTTTTCTGCCGCGGGAACTTTGGGTAATCCCGGCATAGTCATAATGTCGCCCGTTAAAACTACTACGAAACCTGCGCCTGCAGATATCTTTACGCTCTTAACGGTTACTTCAAAATCAACGGGAGCGCCTAGTTTCTTGGGGTCGTCGGAGAAACTGTATTGAGTTTTTGCAATACATACGGGGCAGTTACCAAAGCCGAGTGCCATAAGATTATCTATTTGCTTTTTAGCCGAAGGAGATAAAATTATTCCCTTGCCACCGTAAACTTTAGTTACTACCGCTTTGATTTTATCTTCTAAACTTTCTTCACTTTGATATGCAAAGGTAAAGTCGCCCTTTTCTTCTTCGCAAAGACGAACAACCTCTTTAGCAAGCGCCTCGCCACCTTTACCGCCCTCTGCCCAAACGGTTGATAACACTACGTTTACGCCTAGTTTTTTGCATTCTGAAATGATACAATCTACTTCTTTATCGGTATCGGTTGGGAAACGGTTAACTGCTACTACGCAAGGTAGTTTATATACGTTTTTAATATTAGAAACGTGTCTTAATAAGTTTGGAATACCTTTTACTAGAGCGTCGAGATTTTCTTCGCCGAGTTCGGTCTTAGAAAGTCCGCCGTGCATTTTGAGTGCTCTAATAGTTGCAACTACGACTACGGCGTTGGGAACTAAACCCGCCATACGGCACTTAATATCTAAGAATTTTTCTGCGCCAAGGTCTGCGCCGAAGCCTGCCTCGGTAACCGTATAATCGCCCATTTTAAGAGCCATTTTGGTTGCTATAACAGAGTTACAGCCGTGCGCGATATTTGCAAAAGGTCCACCGTGAACGAACGCGGGAGTGCCTTCTAGCGTTTGAACTAGGTTTGGTTTGAGCGCGTCTTTAAGAAGTGCAGTCATAGCGCCTTGAGCCTTTAGTTGACCGCAAGTAACGGGATTGCCTTTAACGTCGTAACCAACGATTATTCTTGCAAGTCTTTCTTTTAAGTCGGTAATACCGCTAGAAAGACAAAGAACTGCCATAATTTCGCTTGCAACGGTAATATCGTAGCCGTCTTCTCTTGGGAAACCGTTAGATTTTCCGCCAAGTCCGTCAACGACGTTACGGAGTTGACGGTCGTTCATATCTACGCATCTTCTCCAAGTGATACGTCTGGTGTCTATATTCAACTCGTTGCCTTGATGAATATGGTTATCAAGCATTGCTGCTAAAAGGTTGTTTGCAGCGCCTATTGCGTGGAAATCTCCCGTAAAGTGAAGGTTGATATCCTCCATAGGGACTACTTGAGCGTATCCACCACCGGCAGCGCCACCCTTTACGCCGAAAACAGGTCCTAAAGAGGGTTCTCTAAGCGCAACGGTAACGTTTTTACCTATCCTTTTTAAGCCGTCTGCTAGGCCTATAGTAGTGGTAGTTTTACCTTCGCCTGCCGGCGTGGGGGTAATTGCGGTTACCAAAATTAATTTGCCGTCTTTTTTGCTACCTTCTTTAAGCAAAGAAAGGTCAACCTTCGCTTTATATCTGCCGTAGCACTCGTAGTATTTTTCATCTACGCCTGCCACCTTCGCGATTTCTTGAATGGGTTTGAGTTTGGTTTGTTGAGCAATTTCTATATCAGTAAGATATGCCATTACAGTTTTCTCCTTTTATCTACCGTTACTTAAAATATTTTACCGCAGATGCGAACATCTTGATATCGTAGTTACCATAAACGTTCTTATATAAGCCGTTGTTGTATCGTTCCGAGTGCCCCATTTTACCAAAAACTCTGCCGTCGGGTGATAAAATACCTTCTATCGCCATAGTTGAGTTGTTGGGGTTGAATTGAACGTCGGAAGTCGCCTTACCGCAAGCGTTTACGTATTGAGTTGCGATTTGTCCGTTTTTCTTTAATGTGTCGATTACGCTTTGCTCTGCGATAAATCTACCTTCGCCGTGAGAGATGGGAACGTAGATAATATCGCCTACGTTAACGCCACTAAGCCACGGAGAGTTGTTTGAAACCACTCTAGTTGCAACTATCTTAGATTGGTGACGGCCTATACTGTTAAAGGTAAGCGTAGGAGCGTGTTCGTCCGGCTCGGTAATCTTGCCGTAAGGAACTAAGCCTAGTTTAATTAGTGCTTGGAAACCGTTACAGATACCGCACATTAAACCGTCGCGTTTTTCGAGTAGTTCGGTTACTTTTTCTTTGATTTGAGCGTTTCTAAAGAAGGCGGTAATGAACTTACCAGAACCGTCGGGCTCGTCGCCACCCGAGAAACCACCGGGTATAAAAATCATTTGAGAATTGCTAATCTTTTTAGCAAATTCATCTGCGCTTCTCGATACCCCTTCTGCCGTTAAGTTATTTAGTACGAATATATCTGCTTCGCCACCCGCGCGCTCGATTGCCTTTGCCGAATCGTACTCGCAGTTAGTACCCGGGAATACGGGGATTAATACCTTAGGTTTAGCAAATTTAACAGTTGAGGTAAACTTTTTATCGGTCTTAAACGAGTAGTCCTCGATAGTATCGTTTTTAACCTCTATATTGCATGGGAATACACTTTCTAATTTGTTTTCGTACGCCTTTTCTAGTTCGCAAACACATTGCGACGCACCCTTATAACTAAGGGCGTATTTTTCGGTGGTATAACCAACCGTTTTACCTACCTCGCAATCACAACTAAGTTCAAGCAAGAAAGCGCCGTAATTATAGCCGAATACGTCGTTTAAGCTTAGATTGTCGTCGTAGTTAAAGCCAACGCCGTTGCCTAAACACATTTTTAGAATAGCCTCCGCTATACCGCCGTAGCAAGGAGTATAAGCAGATAATACTTTACCTTCTCTCATAAGTTTTGTCACCAAGTTAAAGTTATCGATTAAACTTTGAGCTTTGGGTAAACCGTTCTCGTCTAGTTCAGGTGCGATAAGAACTACCTTATGACCTGCACCTTTAAATTCGGGAGAAATTATATTTTTAACTTTATCGTTGGTTACGGCAAAAGAAACTAGAGTTGGCGGAACGTCTAAGTCTTCGAAACTACCGCTCATAGAGTCTTTACCACCGATTGCAGCGACACCTAAATCGGTTTGAGCCTTAAACGCACCTAAAAGTGCCGATAAAGGCTTACCCCAACGATTAGCGTCTTTATTTGGACGCTCAAAATATTCTTGGAAGGTTAAATAAACGTCGTTAAAATCAGCGCCTGTAGCGATTAACTTACATACAGATTCAACGACTGCAAGATATGCGCCGTGATAAGGACTCTTTTCGGAAACGAAAGGATTATAGCCCCAACTCATCAACGTACAATCGTCCGTCTCGCCTTTTTCTACCGAAACTTTTTGAACCATTGCTTGAATAGGAGTTCTTTGACGTTTACCACCAAAAGGCATAAGCACAGTACCTGCACCTATGGTCGAGTCGAATCTTTCGCTAAGACCACGCTTTGAACACACGTTAAGGTCGCTAGCTAGTGCTTTATAACCCTCTACAAAATCGTTAACACTAGGTTTACTAAACTCTTGAATTTTGTCGGCGTGAACGTCGATATGCTTTTCTGCGCCGTTGGAGTTTAAGAAATCTCTTTTAATATCTACTATGGTTTTTCCGTTCCAAGTCATAGTGAGTCTTGGGTCGGCTTTAACCGTTGCAACCACGGTTGCCTCTAAATTTTCTTTACTTGCAAGTTCGATAAACGCGTTAATGTCTTTAGCCTCTACGACTACAGCCATTCTTTCTTGCGATTCACTAATTGCAAGTTCGGTACCGTCTAAACCTTCGTATTTTTTAGGAACTGCGTTTAGGTCGATATCAAGACCGTCGGCAAGTTCGCCTATAGCAACGGATACACCGCCTGCGCCAAAGTCGTTACAACGTTTAATCATAGTGCTAGCAGCAGGGTTACGGAATAATCTTTGGAGTTTTCTCTCCTCGGGAGCGTTACCCTTTTGAACTTCTGCGCCACAATTTTCTAAAGAGTGTAAATCGTGTGATTTAGAAGAACCAGTCGCACCGCCGCAACCGTCTCTACCCGTTCTACCGCCAAGTAGGATAATTTTATCGCCAGCGGAGGGAACTTCACGGCGAACGTTCTTCTCGGGAGCGGCAGCAATAACTGCGCCGATTTCCATACGTTTTGCAGCGTAGCCGTCGTGATATAATTCGTCCACGATACCGGTAGCAAGACCGATTTGGTTGCCGTAAGAAGAATAACCCGCAGCCGCCGTAGTTACTATTTTACGTTGAGGAAGTTTGCCCTTTAGCGTTTCAGATAAGGGTTTTAAGGGGTCTGCAGCGCCCGTTACACGCATAGCGCCGTAAACGTACGACCTGCCTGACAACGGGTCGCGAATTGCACCACCGATACAAGTTGCAGCGCCACCAAACGGCTCAATTTCGGTGGGGTGGTTGTGCGTTTCGTTCTTAAATAATATTAGCCACGGCTCTTTTTTGCCGTCGATTTCAATTTCTGCTTTAACCGTGCAAGCGTTGATTTCTTCGGACTCGTCTAATTTGTCTAGTTTTCCGATTTTCTTTAAGTATTTGCCGGCTAAAGTACCTATATCCATAAGATTTATAGGTTTGGTTCTACCTAAAAATTCTCTGGTTTTAATATAATCGTCGTACGTCTTTTGTAAACGTTCGTCTTCGAACTTAACGCTATCGATAGTCGTTAAGAAAGTGGTGTGACGACAATGGTCTGACCAGTATGTGTCTATCATACGGATTTCAGTAATGGTAGGATTACGATTTTCGCCCTTAAAATAACTTTGGCAGAAAGCGATATCGTCCTCGTCCATTGCTAGTCCGTAGGTTTTTATAAACTCTTTAAGCCCCGCTTTGTCTAAGTCGTTAAAGCCGTCTAAAGTCGCAATAGTTGTAGGAATATCGTATTCGGCTTTAAGGGTTGACTTCTCTTTTAAGTCAGCCTCTCTGGATTCTACGGGGTTGATTACGTATTTTTTAATTTCTGCTAGTTCTTTATCGGTCAAATCGCCGTATAGAACGTAGATTTTTGCCGTTTGAACTAAAGGTCTTTCCTTTTGAGATATTAGCTGAAGACATTGCGAGCAAGAGTCCGCGCGTTGGTCGAATTGACCAGGCAACGGCTCAACGGCAAACACTACTCCGCCCTTGCAGTCAACCGTTTGATAAACGTTATCAACTTGCGGTTCGGAAAATACGGTTTTTATTGCATAGTCGAAAAGTTCTTTATCAACGTTTTCTACGTCGTATCTATTTAGAACTCTTATATCTTTAAGATTGTTTATGCCTAAAAAGGTCTTTACGTCGCCTAATAGTGATTTTGCCTCGTGGTCGAAGCCTGCTTTTTTCTCGACGAAAATTCGGTTTACCATTTAATTTTTCTCCTTGTACGATAATGCCTTTTGACCGATATCTTTTCTCATATATTTGTTGCCAAATTCAATTTTATTTGCAAGCGCGTAGGCTTTTGCGATTGCGTCTTCTAGGTTGTCTGCAGTAGCAGTTGCACCCAAAACTCTACCCCCCGAAGTTTTAAGCACTCCGTTCT
>JAFZIB010000035.1 GCA_017554545.1 Clostridia bacterium | reverse complement strand
CAGAATCAACTTCAGTTACTAAGTCATAACCTTGAGTTGCACCGATGTTTGCTTCACCAAAGATAGCAACTAATTCAGAATAGGTATAAACCTTAGATTTATCAATATCAGTACCATTGAAGTTATGAACGCCACTGAAGGGTTTTTCATCAATGATTACTAAAGTATCTGATACAGTTAAACCAGTTACAGGATCAGTATAGGTGTAGTCAATGTATTTGGTACCATGGGTGTTACAGGTTGAGGGGGTATCAACTAACGTCCAAGTATCACATACGATAGTTTCTTGATAATCACAACCTTCGGTCTTACATACGAACACGATGGTCTTAGCTTCAACGTTAGATAATTCTTCGCTGTATTCTAAGTCGTGACCGTTAGCAGGAACTTCGTTTCTGTTTTCGGTAGCACCACATACAGAACAGGTCCATACTTCGTATCCGCCGTTTACACAATCAGGAGTAACGGTAGAAGTCTTTTCCCATTGACAGTTACCCTTAGCCTTAATAATTACAACACCTTCACATTCAGAACAGTAAGCAACAGCATCAACAGATTCAAGACAGGTTGCGGTTGAATCAACTTCAGTTACGCAAACTTCTTTAGCATCACGGTTGCCTAATGAAGATAAGATGTTACCAGCACCAAAGATAGCAACTAATTGGTCGTAGCTATATTCTTTACCACTTACGAGTTTGTTAGAGGTTGCGCCGAAGTAGTGGCCGTATGCAGGAATTACTTCTGCAGGTAAGTAAACCTTTTCAGAGGTTGCAGTTTCTTGATACCAGAAACTTGAGTATGCATCGTCTTTACAGGTTGGGCCAGTAACAATAGCGCCTTCTGCGTTTTTGATTTCAGTACCATAAGCGTAGAAGTCTACTTCATAAGAATCGCCACATTCCGAGCAAGTGAATACAACAACTTTGTTGTCGGTATCAACTTCAGGAACGTATTCGTGAGGCAACTTATCAAGTCTAACTTTTTCGATACCGTCTTCAGAAGTACATCCTTCACGTTCGCACTTGTAGAATCTGTAGCCGTAATCTTCGCAAGTAGGAGCAACGTATCTATCGGTGAGTTCTTCACCTCTTACGTGGATACCCTTAACCTTAACGATTACAACACCGGTACAATCTTTACAATAGAGAACGCCGAATGCAGTTTCTACACAAGTAGGTTCGCTGTCAACTTCAACTTCGCCCCATTGTTCAATGTATGCTAATTCGTATTCAAGATTCTTATCGATAACTTGACCGTTTGCATCAGTATGAGATGCGGTGGTGGTTACGGTGAATACGCATTCAGCAAGTTCAGAACCAAAGTATTCGAAAGTATATGTATCGGTACCTTCTGCATCACACTTAGGAGCATTGGTTACTTCGAAGTTGTAATCTACCTTGTTAAGTGCAGGCAATTCGATAGTAGCGTTAGTACCACAAGCAGTACAGAATCCCTTGTAAGAACCAGCAGATTCTAAGGTGGGTTCTACATCAACTGCCCAAGTGTCAACGTCGATTACGTGACCGGTAGCTTGAACTTCTTTAGTATCAGCAATAGCATCTTCACAATCGGTGCAATGTTTTAAGCAATCTAAACATACATAGATTTCGTGATAACCGTCAACGCATCTATTTGCGCCGTTGTCAACTACTTCAATCCAGTCGTAAGTACCGTGTTCGTCAACAAAGTTGGGGTCAGGAGTACCACAGTTTTGACAAACTGAGAATTCACAAGTGTGATATTCGGTACCCTTAGCAGTAAATACGTGTTCAGCAGTGCTTGCATCAGTCTTTAATACTTCGCCACATTCACATACTAATTGGAATTCACTACCAGGAGCACAAGGATTTTCGCCTACCAATTCAACGTGAGTATCTACGTTGTAGAGTAATCCTAAGTACTGGCTGTAGTTATTTACGTTTACAACGTGGTTGTTAGCAACGGGTTTTCTTGCAATCTTTGCAAAACCACAACCGCCGTTCACGTCGCATACGGTAAGGAATTCAGCAGGTGCAATACAAGTACCTTCGGTTAATTGATACTCTTTAACGGTTGCATGGTTGCAGGTTGAAACGATTTGGTCGTCAACTACAACTTTGCTACCATCGGTAAGAGTAACTTCTAATTTACCGGTAGATGCATTGAGTTCGACTTTTTGGATGCCTACGCCGTCTTTACCATCTTTGCCGTCTTTACCATCTGCACCGTCTTTACAGCCCGTTAAGCCAAAAGCAAGTGAGAGTGAACAACAAAGAACGCAGATAAGCACCAAAACTTTAACTAAAACAGATTTAGCTTTTTGCATTTTGTTTTCTCCTTCTTATTACTAAAAATATTTTTTTTAATTTATTGTTTGGGTATTGACTAACGGAATCGCTACCCTTATATCTTTATCCTCTTGTGTTTTTAAAAGCACAAAAAGACAAAAATTGCCTGATTTTTGCTGACAATTTTGGTTTTTTAACCCGAAAGTGAGGCTATACGCCACATACTACTTGTCGTAGTTATTCTAAACTATTTGGCTAACAATGTCAAGCATTTTACTGAAAAAATTTATTTTTTTTATACTTTTATTTTTTTATTAAAAAAGACACCTATCAACAAGTTGTCAACAGCTTTTAAACATTTCCACTTTTAAACACAACCGTATATTTAGGCAACCGTTAGGGTATAATCTTTTTACGACTTACCCCTCTATCTCTTACGGTTTTTATTGTACCATATATTATATAATAATGTAAAGCGTTTTTAAAAACTAACCACAAGTAATTTTTTCCAAATGGCGTCCTCTATTCTTTTCTTTATCCAGCGTTAAAACTCGTGCTATTTATTTTAAAAACTATATTGACCTTACGCTAAAGTTATATTATAATGTTTTAAACTTTTTTGTTACGGAGATTTTTATGAAAAAATTTTTAATCTGCTTGATTAGTTTGATTTTCGTGGTTTGCACGCTCGGCTTAATTGCTTGCGGTGGCGGTGACCAACCACCCCACACTCACGTCGAGGCTAGTTTCGGTTCGGACGACACTCACCACTTTAGCGTTTGCGAGTGCGGTGAAACTTTTAACAAGAAAGAACACGATTACTCCTCTAGCGACTTTGACGCGCTTTACCATTGGGCCGTTTGCAGTTGTGGAAAAGAACACTCTAAAGGCGAACACCAAATTAGAGGCGCTGCAAACGTTTGCTCTACTTGTCAGACCACGATTATATCGGATGCCGACGCGCTTTGGTACGCTTTAGACAGCGTTAGTAGTTTTTCAATGCACTTATCTTTGTCTAACGACATTGATTTAGCCGATTACGATTGGCAACCGATTACCATTATGGACGGAAATAAAGTAAGTTGCGAAATAGACGGCAGAGGCCACTCTATTATTAATATGAATCAATCACTTTTTGCAGAAACCTATAACATTATATTTAAAGTACGCAACTTAACGTTCAAAGACGCTAACGTGGAAAGTCACACCGTTTCGGACGGTACGGCGTGCGCAAGTTTATTCTCTAGCGAGATGTTAAGACAAGGCGTTGGTTGTAATTACACTTTCGAAAACGTGCACGTGGTAGATTGCAACGTCACTTCGGCTGACTACGGCGCTGCGTTCGTTTCTTACAGCAACGGTGGGACGGTTAAAGTTGACAAATGTTCTTTTAAGGGAACTATTACGGGCGACGGTTCGGTTGGAGTTGCAGTCGGACACACTAACGGCAATCTTTACGTGAACGGACTTGAAGTTAAAGAGGGTAGCGTTATTAAAAACACCATAGACCTCGCAAGTGAGCCCAGAAAGGCAGGCGCAGTTCTCGGCACGGCGGCACATTCGCACGATACTTTGTCCGGCGTACAGACGGTTGACGTTAAAAACGTTACTAATAAAGGTCAAGTAGTTAATATTAACGGCGTACCTAACGCTCAAGCAGGAGATTTAGTTGGAAGAATAGTTCAACCCTCACACGATAGCGACGGTTGCTTGACTAACGGTTGTCAGATATTTTATATTGGCGACTAGATAATTATTAATTAAAAGGTTCTTTTGAGCCCTATAATAAAAACATTAACCATTAATAAAATAAAGCCCGCTATATTTTGCTTTTGCAAATTATAGCGGGCTTTTTGTTTAGCAAATATTAAACGCCGAGCGCTTTTTTATCCTTTTTAAATTTGTTTTCTATTTTCAAGCGGTCTATTCCAAATAACTCGCAAGCGTTTTCGAAATAGATTTTTCGTTTGTCTTCTTCGGATAAGCCTAATTTTTCTACCGTTTCTATTTCGCCGTTAGCCTTCCACATTGGGAAGTCGGTTGCAAACAAGACGCGTTCGACACCGTAAAACTCTACGAGCGCTTTTGCCTTTTCGATTGGAATAAACGCTAGCGACGACGACGTATCGACGTATAAGTTTTTATAGCCCTTATAGTTTGCCATTGCATCGTCCCAAATGGAATATCCGCCGAAGTGCGCGCCTATCACTTTTAAATTTGGAAAATCATTTAAGATTGGCAATAGGTTGGCTGGATTAGAAAGATTGTAACGCTTATCCCCCGTATGCATTAGCACGGGTAGTCTGCCTTGACACAACTCGTAGATTTTAATGCATCTTTTATCGTCGATTGCTACGCCTTGAACGTCGGGGTGAAGTTTAACGCCTTTTAGTCCTAGTTCGACAAGGTGTTCTATATCTCCCTCTATATCTTGGCTATCGGGATGGAGCGCGCCGAGTCCGGTAAACTGCTCTTTATTTTGAGCCACGCTTTCTGCTATGAAACTATTTATGGATTGGACTTGCTTTGGGGTGGTTGCCACCGAAAATATTAAATTGTGCGTTATACCGTACGCCTTGCTCTGTTCTAAAAGAGAATTGAGCCTGCCGTCGCAATGCATATCTAAATCGTAGAACTTGCCTATTCCAGCAACTGCTTTTTCGGCTATTTTTTCGGGATAGATATGACAATGACAATCAATTATTGGACAGTTATTCATAAGCCTTTATTTGTTTGCGTTAAGTCCTAATTGCTCTATAGACGTGTCGCGCATTTTATACTTTAATATTTTGCCTGCGGCGTTCATTGGGAAATCGTTAACGAAAATGAAATATCTGGGAACTTTATGTTTTGCCATATGCGAGTTGCCGTATTCTCTCATCTCGTTTTCGTCGGACGTTTGACCGTCTTTTAGCACTATCCACGCGCAAGCCTCTTCGCCGTATCTGTGGTCTGGCACGCCAACCACTTGAACGTCTTTTATCTTCGGGTGCGTTAGGTAAAATTCCTCGATTTCTCTAGGATACAAGTTTTCGCCACCACGAATAATCATATCCTTTAATCTACCCGTAATTTTGTAGTATCCGTCGGGCGTGCGCATTGCGATATCTCCGCTATGTAGCCAGCCGTCTTTATCTATAGTTTGCTCGGTCGCTTTAGGCATTTTGTAGTAGCCTTTCATTATATTAAAGCCCCTTGCAACGAATTCGCCGTTTTCTCCGTCAGGTAATTCTAAGCCCGTTTCGGGGTCGATAATTTTACATTCCACTCCTGGGAAGGCACTACCTACCGTTTCTACGCGGTGATCCAGATCCTCATTTACCTCGCCCAT